>NZ_JBFULJ010000077.1:0-11752 GCF_056400385.1 Priestia sp. P5_B4 | reverse complement strand
ATATTATGACGACCGAAAAATTCAAGTCGCATGGAAATAAGATTATCGTAACAGCGAATAAGAAAATTAAGCAATCACTAGAGCCATCMATGATTTATTATGGAGGAAAAGAATTTTACAAATCATTTAAGCAAGCAGAACAAGAAAAGAAGAATATCGTAACATCTACATACAAAGACGAATTCGGGACGTGGATAACCGTTTTATCGCCTATTACAAACAGCTCCGGAAAAGTCGTGGCTATTCTTGGTGTAGATATAGATGCAAGCGCTATCTATATCTATCAAAAACGTTTAATTGTGGCTTTGATCGTTGCATTTACGATTTTGTTTACCTTCATTATTGTTATTCAAGACTGGGGACTAAGGCGATTAATGTCGCCCCTAGGAGAATTAGTAGAAGGAATTCAAGCAGTAAGTCAAGGGAAGTTTGATGTGAAACTGACACATGAAAATGATTCTGAGTTAGGGAATGTACACACAAGATTTAATGAAATGGCAGAGCGGCTTCAGCAGCTTTTTCAACAAGTGTCAGCAACAAAAGAACAGCTGAACGTAGAAACGAATTTCAGTCATTCAAAAGATGGAATTGCTAAAGCGATTGATGAATTAGAAGTTATTATGGAAAAAACGAGGATGCAAAAGGAATTGCAGCGAGCAGAGAAAATGAATGCAATTGGTCAATTAGCTGCTTCTGTAGCCCATGAAATTCGAAATCCTATGACGGTGGTAAAAGGGTTTTTACAGCTTTTTCAAGACAACACAAAGCTTTCAAACACTGAATTAAGTTACATTCATCTTATGATTAACGAAATGGACAGAGCGGAAGCGATTATTCATGACTATTTATCTTTAGCCAAGCCGGATGTTCATCAGCATCGTTTTATTAACTGCTTGGAGTGTATTACAAGCTTAGTAGACTTATTATCTTCTTATGCTTTGTTAACAAATAATATACTCATAGAATTAGACGCAAAAGAAGAGATGTATGTTCGCGGCAGCCGAAACGAATTGAATCAAGTTCTGCTTAATATTATGAAAAATGGAATTGAAGCCATGAGAGCTGGAGGAACGCTTCGAGTAGGGCTTTACAAGCGAGAAGGGCAAGTACATATTCAAATTGAAGATACTGGTATAGGCATGACCAGTGAACAAGTGAACCGGCTGGGAACAGCATTTTATTCTTTAAAAGAAAAAGGAACAGGGATTGGTCTGATGGTGTCTTATCAACTGGTCGAACAAATGAATGGAAGAATTGAAGTGGAAAGCATACCAGGAAAAGGTTCAACGTTTACCTTGATTTTCCCTAGCTATGACTAAACTTTAACCGTGCAGGAGGAACATATGAAAAGCTGGTCTTATAAATTGTCTTTTTTACTGCTCATTAGTTGTATGATGTTAACAGCCTGTGGTTCCAAAATAGAAAATCCTCTCAATTGGAAGATGGACTCTTTTTCTTATGTTAACCAAGATCAAAAGAAAGTAGGGCTAAGTCAGCTGAAAGGGAACGTTTGGGTAGCTAACTTTATCTTCACAAGCTGCGAAACCGTATGTCCCCCAATGACGGCTCATATGGCTAAATTACAAAAAATGGCCAAGGATGAAGGGCTGGACGTTCGCTTTGTTTCATTTAGCGTAGACCCTGAAGTGGACACTCCACCGAAAATGAAGGACTATGCGACTAAATTTGGCGCTGATTTTTCGAATTGGGATTTCTTAACGGGTTATAAACAAGCGGAAATTGAAAAGTTTGCGCTGGACCAATTTAAAACGATTGTGAAAAAGCCGCAAGAAAATCCGCAGGTTATTCACGGTACGGATTTTTTTCTAATTGACAAAGATGGAGTCGTTCAAAAATCTTATCAGGGAGTGACTGATCCTCCTTATGAAGATATGATAAAAGATATCAAAACCCTTCAGTAAGAGCTATAAATCCGTCAAATCTATCCGCCAAACACAGCTATCTTTATAGTGATGTGTTAGCGGATATTTTTATGAAAGAAACATGCTTATCCTTTTTTTTACATATACTATATATAAGAAACGTAGTAAAATATCAACTTGACATAGTATGATAAGATATAAAGATATAGTTATTCAGAGCGGTAAGCAGTATTGCTTGTGACAGCGAGAATACAGCATAGTTAGTAGGTGTTATGATGAGAAAATGGAAAAGTATAGTGATAAGCAGTATGAGTGCGGTGGTGTTAGCGAGCTGTTCGACGACGACTTTTTTGCCAACGGACAATAAAGAAGAAGCCGTTCAGAAAGAAGTGGATTTAACACCTAAAAAGCATATTCCGAAAGGCTTTTTTCCTGTAGATTTAGATATTGTAGCCATTGGTGACTCATTAACAGAAGGAGTAGGAGATGAGTCTAAAAAAGGCGGTTATGTACCATACTTAACTAAATACCTTTCTAAACAAAATGAAGTGCAAAATGTACGAACAGAGAATCTAGGCAAAAGAGGAAACCGGACGGATCAGCTATTAGCGAGGTTAAATCAGCCGGGAGTAGCAGCTGAAGTATCAAGAGCAGACATCGTTTTCTTGACGATTGGCGGCAATGATGTGATGAAAGTGGTAAGAGATTACTTTTACAATATCTCAATTAAGACGTTTGAATCACAGCAGTCAAAATATGAAAAACGTCTAAATGACGTGTTTTCACGTATACGTAAGCTTAATCCTAATGCTCATATTTATTTAATTGGTTTTTATAATCCATTCTTTAAATCGTTAAGTGATGTGAAAGAAATTAATGTCGTTATTAATGAATGGAATGCGGCAAGCGAGAAAATTGCTTCTCAATATGATAATGTAAGTTATGTAAAAATTGATGATATTTTTTATGATTCTGACGTAAATTTATTAGGGAAAGACGAGTTTCACCCTAATAAAAAAGGGTACAAACTAATGGCTGAACGCATTAGTAAATCAATGGAGGAAGAAGATCCTCTCGTTGGAGACCAGAAAAAGGAAACAGCAGAAGAAGTTACATCTGATGAAAAAGAGAAAAACACGAAAGAGAGTGGGAACGAGTAAGGAGATTGTTATATGAAGAAGTGGAAAACCCTATTTATCGCGTTATTAGGGATTAATGTTCTAGGGGCTATCCTTATTATTGCGTTTATTTTTCAACCGGTTGACAAGGCCAATCCAACTCCCTCTGAAAAAGTAGAAGGAGACGCAGAACTAACTATTTTGGCTAAAAAAGCGGACTTAAATGTACTGATTGATAAATATTTAAAGAAAGAATTTAAGAATCAGCCGCTTAACTACAAAATTACTCTCACCGATGTAGTAAGAGTAGACGGTACGATTCAAGTATTCGGCGATGACATTAATATTCGAATGACATTTGATCCAATCGTACAAAAAAATGGAGATATTGTGCTTGAACAGCAGTCGCTTTCTGTTGGAAAGCTGCAGCTTCCAGTCCGCACAGTGCTTCGATACGTAAATAATAACTTTGCGCTACCAGAATGGGTAACGATTGATCCAAAGAATGAATCAGTATACGTAGCGTTACAGCAGATGAAGTTAGAGAGTGATTTTGCTGTAAAAGTACAAAAGTTTGATTTGAAAAATGATGATATTCGCGTACGTTTAATTTCGCGCAGTGAATAAAAAACCTTCCAATTTGGAAGGTTTTTTTGTTAACGATCTTGGGAAATCAGCGCTTCTAATACAGGACGGTTCTTAGCAAATCCGACGGCATATACTGTATATGTTCGATTCGGGCGAAGGTTCAGTGCCGGGATTTCGAGTACTACATTTTTGGTTCCTGCTATGCGCACACTAAGTTGAACATGCATGGGGGATAAAGGCAAATATTTTGTGACTTCTTTAAACTGCACTCCAGAAAAAATGACGTCTCCGCCTCTAGCCGCAATATCCACAGCAGGAGCATCCGGAGAAAGGTGCACAAACCGAAGCTTTGTTTCTCCACTTGGTACATCCGTATTGTCATAGATAAACAATAAATCAAGCTTGTTTAGCTCATCTACCGCCGCTACCGTGTAATTTTGGTTTCCGTCAAATGTAAATGATTCCGTTAAAACAGGTCTTCCCGTTTCTCCAGCGGGATAAATAGAAATTGTATATCTTCCAGGTTCTTGTAATTCAATATAATCTGTTTCTTGTTTATAAGTTAAGTTGCGAATCACTCGTTTGTTGTTAATATAAATATCTACAGATGGAGAATCTGGAGAAGCGTGAAGTATACGAATTTGCGGCGGATTTACGCGCAGATTCGTATTTTCAGAAGAAGTTAAGATGGCCTGCTGGATATAGTACAAATGCTTTTGATAATAATGAATATGCTTAGATGGATCACTATACTTATAGTAGTTAGCTAGAAAATCGTATTTCATTGCTTTTTTAATATATTGATCAAAGGAATAATTAGCCATATGTTCAGCTCCCTTATTGTCGGAGTATAAAAACATTTCCATACGTAACCAAACATATGCTAAAACTCATAATTTATGCCGATCACTGATCACTCCCGAGACCTCCAAGAAGAAACAATGAGCCAAATGCCCTCTATGTGCATATACTGAATCAAATTATTGACTGAAGGCTTATTGTACGATCGAAATTAGTATAGAAAAAAGGAGTGAGAGCATGCGCGATTTTTATGCTCGGATGCTACGGTTAATTATGTTAAGTTTTTTACTGCTGCTACTTTTAATTCAATTTACAGAGCGCTCTACTTCATTTATTCACATTACCCCCGCGCTAAATAAAGTAACCGAGCGAATTGAGCTGATTACCTATGATCAATAAATGTATGTTTTCTGCGTTTCGATATGTACTTGTTCTTTATGCTATCTGCTTTACATTTTTATTTGTTAGTACATTTCCAAGTCTATTTGGTTTCACCGTGACCGTTCAAGAAACGGATTATCACCATCTGCATCGCGGAGATATAGTTGTCTTTAGAGACGAATCATCTTCTTCAAAGAATGAACTTGTACTGGCCCATAATCAAGAGCTTGATGTACTGGTTACAGCTCAAAGAGATTCTTTGCCTGCTTCTTTTAAAGTGATTGGAAGCTACGCATACCATCTCCCGTATATAGGGGGCATTATTGGATTTATGAAAGAGTTTACTACGTTACTGGTAATGGGAAGTATTTTACTTTTGTTATTTTCGTATACGCTGCAGCCCAAAAGGCGAATATGGCGTAAGAGAAAGTAAAAAATGGGCGAATGCACATACAGGACAATCAACTAATGCATATAAAGTACAGTGTACGAAATGAATAAAAAAACAAGAGGAGAGATTGCTATGTATAACTACGATTGTTACGACCCATGCCATCACGGAGGCTATCACCACCTATATGATACTTGCCACTATCCAATTAGCTATCCAATTGGCGGTTATCATCATTGCGGAACGGGTCATTCATTTGCATTAATTGTTGTGCTATTTATTTTATTAATCATCATTGGCTGCACCTGTTTTTGCTGATTAGGCCTCATTTGCTCGCATGTGCGAGCTTTTTATAACAGATAGAAAAGGACAAACTTACATATAAATTGTTTAAATAATAAAAAAATTTTGCCAAATCAACATTTACCATATTATACTATAGCTAGTAACTCAATAAGCGAAGGTGAATATATGGAAAAGGAAAAAGTATTTCAACAGCTATTTTCAATGTCATTTACACCAATGCTCGTAATGAATATGGATGGAGATATTCAAATTTTAAATGAAGCGTGCTGCCACCTTTTTAAAACGACGGAAGAACGACTTCTTTCCTGTAATGTATTTGAAGAGCCAAATCGCTTTTTTATTGAAAAGCATGAAGTGGAACCGTTAAGAAAGCAAGAGGAAGAAGTTGTTTTACTTAAGAAAAAAGTAGATCAGCAGTTTCCAATGCACATCCATATTCAGCGCACGGAAGGGGATATTCCGCTCTTAGTTGTTCAGTGGAAAGAGTTTTCCTCAAGTATTGAAAAACAAGAGGAAGTCATTCGAAAAATGAAGCAATATAAGCAGTTTGTCCAGCAAAGTCAAGATGCATTTATTGTAACAAGAGAAGGCAGAATTCAATATTTGAATCCTGCTGGTGTTAAACTTCTTGGCGGCGAGAAAAAAGAAGAGTATATCGGGCGTCCTTGGCTTCATTTTATTCACCCCGAACATTTAGAAATCGTAAAAGAACGAATGGTTCAGCTGATGAATGGAATGTCCGTGAGGCCGCGTGTTGATGTGAAACTATTGACTAAAAAAGGAGTTGTCATTATTGAATCTTCGGCAACCAAAATTAAGTTTGAAGGACAGGATGCCATTCAGTATATTATTCGCGACGTAACGGATCGAAAAAAATATGATGAAATGGCAAGCAAATCTGAAAAGCTTACAATGGTGAGCAAGTTAGCGGCAGGAGTAGCACATGAAATTCGTAATCCAATGACGGCGATTAAAGGGTTTATTCAGCTGTTAAAAGCATCGAAACAGTACAACGAAGAATACAATGATATTATGCTTGAAGAATTGAATCGCGTCGAATCCATTATTCAAGAATTTTTAACGCTGGCCAAGCCTAAAATTGAAAATTCATACCACCCCAAAAGTCTCAATCAAATCATACGTCACGTGACATTACTATTAGATACACACGCCAATTATAAAAACTGTCGTATTATTAATGAGATTAGTGATGAGATTACAATCTTTTGTGAAGAAAATGCGCTTAAACAAGTTTTTATTAATTTAATTCAAAATGCGCTTGAGTCAATGAGCAAAGGTACAGTTAAAGTCACCGTTGAGAAAAGAAATGAATACGGCATGGTCATTATCGAGGATGAAGGCTGTGGAATTGATGAGCAATCTTTAGCTCGGCTAGGTGAACCATTTTATTCCACTAAACAAACAGGAACGGGGCTAGGGTTAATGATTAGCTACCRAATAATCGAACAGCATCAAGGGCATATTTCATTTGCGAGTAAAGTAGGAGTAGGAACAAAAGTAGAAATTGCTCTTCCGTACATTAAAGAACCAGTGAACATTTCATAGCGCTTGCTATTCGTTCACTGGTTTTTATTTGTTCGGAATAAAAGCGAATATTTTTTAAATATTTTATTTTAATGTTCGTGTATATTGTTGACTAAAGGATTTTTTTTTGATATATTATCAAATGGCTAGAAAATAACCGAATGATAATAAAAAAAGAAAATTCGGTCAATAACTTTTATCTTTTACCCAAAGAAAAAAGATGATGGGAGAATGTACAATGAACTCAAATTATGATGTTATTGTGGTAGGGGCAGGACCCGCTGGGATTTTTACTTGCTATGAGTTAACGTTAAAATTACCGGAAGCAACTATTTTATTAATCGATAAAGGACACGATATCTATCGACGTAATTGTCCGATTCTTCAGAAAAAAATCGAAAAATGTCCGCCTGCGGTTGGCAAAAAAGAGTTTGCTGGCTGTTTGCCCGCTTGTTCTATTACAAATGGTTTTGGTGGAGCCGGCGCATATTCAGACGGGAAATTTAATATCACCAGTGAATTTGGAGGTTGGATGACGGATTATCTATCTGAATCACAGGTGGTAGATTTAATTAAATATGTGGATGAAATTAATTTAAAACACGGAGCAACCGATACGATTACGGATCCGTTAACTGATAAAGTTCGTGAAATTGAAAAACGCGGATACGCAGCAGGATTAAAGCTATTGCGTGCCCAGGTGCGTCATTTAGGAACAGAGCAAAATTTGGAAATTTTAAAAAGCATTTATGAATACTTAAAAGAAAAAATTGATATGCAGTATAAAACGGAAGTAGCCGATTTAATAACAGAAAAAGAAGACGGTCAGCATATCGTGCGCGGTATCGAATTGAAGAATGGTGAAAGAATTACGGCTGATAAAGTGGTTGTTTCACCAGGTCGAGACGGCTCGAAGTGGATGAGCGACTTACTAAAAAAACGTCGTTTGAAAATGATTAACAATCAAGTGGACATTGGCGTTCGAGTCGAAACATCCAACGTTGTTATGGAAGAAATCAACAAGCACTTGTACGAAGGGAAATTCATTTACAATACGTCTGTAGGTACAAGAGTCAGAACGTTCTGCAGCAATCCTTCAGGACATGTGGTAGTAGAGAATCATTCAGGTATTATGTTAGCAAATGGACACGCATACAAAGATCCGAAGCTTGGAAGTCAAAATACGAACTTTGCGCTGCTTGTTTCTCATAAATTTTCGGATCCATTTGATCAGCCGAACGAATATGCGCACGAAGTATCAAGATTAGCTAATATGCTGTCAAACGGGGGCTTAGTTGTTCAAAAGTATGGAGATATTTTAAAGGGCCGTCGTTCAACAGCGACTCGAATTAAAGAAGGCTTTTTAGAACCAACGTTAAAAGAAGCTGTACCTGGTGACTTGGGCTTAGTGCTTCCTTATAATACGATGAAAAGCTTAATTGAAATGACAGAAGCACTGGATCATGTAACGCCTGGGTTAGCATCTGAACATACGCTATTTTACGGTGTGGAAGCGAAATTTTACTCCGCCCGTCCGAAGTTAAACGATAAGTTTGAAACTGAAATTTCTGGTTTATACGTGGGAGGAGACGGAGCTGGTATTACGCGAGGGCTCGCGCAGGCAAGTGCGTGCGGTGTGTGGGTAGCGCGTGACATTGTTGAAAAATTAAAGAATCGCAAAGCAAGTTCTGAACCTGTTACTGTATAAAAAAAGAGGCCGTCACGGCCTCTTTTTTTTATGTGTTAAATAACGAGAGCGACTAAGTAAAAAGTAAAGAACTTGTACCGCTCCAACTCCGATAGTTTTATATGATAATTACCCGCTCTTTTTTAAAAAGTATGACGGAATCCATCCTTCTATCGTGAACAGAATTAAATACAATAAGGCGAATTGATAAGGTCCATTTCTTTGCATCAATAAATTCAGTGGAATTTTAGGGAGGGTATATCAAGCAATACAAGGATAAAATCAACAGTTGAAAAGAGTTATTTTTTGATGAGTAAAATATTTATGAAAGCAATAAAGTACACGGATATTAGAATAATTATTCAAATTTATGAATGGGAGTTAATGAGAATAAAGTTCACTTTACAAACTATTTTTTGAATTAATTTTTTATCCATTAGATTGTAAGTCTTGTTAAATAAGTATTTGTGGTTTGTTGAAATATGATGTAAAAATTTTAAAATATAACAATTATCAACTTTTTATGATAAAATCATGCATTATTTTTGAATAAAAACTTGACAGAAACATATAAAATGAATTTTAATTAAAGTAACAATTATTATCATGCAAAAATATTAAAGAAAATTATTTGCTTAATCTCTTTTGTTTTATAAGAGAACGGGGGACCCATATTTGTGCGTAATGTACTTGGGGTGAATCTTGAATGAATCAAGTAGGGTAACTCACGTACCCGAATCCGACAGCTAACTCCGTAAGCATTCAGTGAGGGAATAACAGGTCTATGACACCATGATATTCTCATGGTTTTTTGTATAGCTAAAAATATTCCTAAACTATTAATCTGAAAATTTTTAATATATTGTATATTTTGAGTGTTATCGTTCTCAATGCATGGTAAAATAAGTATAGTAGTTAGAATCATTCTAATATAATTTATTTACGGGAGGTAAATCTATGAAGCTATCGACAAAGATCATTATCGCGCTAATTGCTGGTGCTATTGTAGGAGTGTTAATTAACGCTTTTGCTCCAAGTGCTTTTGCTCCGCTGGACAAGTACTTGTTTACACCGCTTGGCCAAATTTTCTTAAGCTTAATTAAAATGCTTGTTGTACCAATTGTGTTTTTCTCTATCACGTTAGGTGTAGCAGGTTTAGGAGATCCTAAAAAACTAGGAAGAATCGGGGCTAAAACAGTTTCGTACTTCCTAGTGACAACAACCGTTGCTATTGTAATTGGTTTATTATTAGCATTTGTTATTAAACCAGGAACATTTGGATCTTTTGATACAAAAAACGCTTCTTTTGAAGCCGAAAAAGCACCGCCAGTTGGAGAAACATTCTTAAATATGATTCCAGTCAATCCAATTCAAGCGATGGCTGAAGGGAATATGCTTCAACTTATCGTTTTCTCTATCTTTATCGGTTTTGGTATAACGATGCTTGGAAGTAAAACAAAAGGGCTTTACAATTTACTTGAGCAAGGCAATGAATTGATGATGTACCTTGTGAATCTAGTGATGAAGTTTGCTCCTTACGGAACATTTGGGCTTCTTGCAACAGCGGTCGGAAGTCAAGGCTGGCAGGCAATTAAAGCGATGGGGCTGTACATGATTGTAGTCGTGCTCGCACTGTTTATCCATTCAATCGTAACATATGGGGGATCAGTCGCTCTTATGGCCAGACGTAACCCAATTGAATTCTTTAAAGGTTTTGCTCCTGCGATGACAGTTGGATTCAGTACATCAAGCAGTAATGCAACGCTTCCGATTTCAATGAATGTGGCTCAAAAAAATCTTCGTGTCCCGGAGTCCATCAGCAGTTTTGTTCAGCCGTTAGGTGCTACCATTAACATGGATGGAACGGCAATTATGCAAGGTGTAGCGACTATTTTTATTGCACAAGTATACGGCGTTGACCTGTCGCTGGGTGCTCTTGTGACGGTTGTATTGACAGCAGTGCTTGCTAGTATTGGTACAGCAGGTGTGCCTGGAGTTGGTCTCATTATGCTAGCAATGGTATTGAGTTCGGTTGGTCTGCCTGTAGCAGGTATCGGATTGATTATTGGAATTGATCGCTTGCTTGACATGCTTCGTACATCTGTAAATATTACGGGAGACGCTGCGTGTGCCGTTATTGTGGCTGAGTCAGAAGCAAAGCGTATAGATAAATCTGTAACGCAATCAGCTTAATAAGCGTAAAAGCTCTAGCTATATGCTAGGGCTTTTTTTATTGGCAAGAAACTCTTCGTTTCAGCATACAGTTTAATAAGAGTGTATGTTTGAAAGGAGAGTGCGGAAATGAATAAAACTCATGTAATAAAGCCGCTGCTCGACGACGACTACCCAGTTATTTCATATGGAAAAGGAATTTATTTGTACGACCAAGATGGAAAAAGGTACATAGATGCTTCGTCGGGGGCAGTTACAGCAAGTATTGGACACGGCGTAAAAGAAATTATTGATGCGATGACCGATCAGGCACAGAAAGTTGCGTTTGTATATCGGTCGCAGTTTACAAGTGATCCAACAGAAGCCTTAGCTAAGAAACTATGTGAATTAAGCAGCAATCATTTCCAGTGGAGCTTTTTTGTTAACAGCGGGACAGAAGCGACTGAAACGGCTATGAAAACGGCAATTCAGCATTTTCAAGAGCAAGGAAAGCCAACCAAAACAAAGGTTTTGTCACGCTGGATGAGCTATCACGGTATTACAATAGGAGCTCTGTCTATGTCAGGGCACGTTGGAAGACGAAAACGCTTCTCGTCTTTGCTTGAAGATTATCCTTCGGTTTCGCCTCCTTATTGCTATCGGTGTCCATTTCATCAAACCTATCCATCTTGTAATCTTGCTTGTGCACGCGAATTGGAAACAGTTATCAAACGAACCGGCCCTGAACATATTGCTGCTTTTATTACAGAGCCCATTGTAGGAGCAGCCGGAGCAGCGCTTACACCTCCTCCCGGTTATTATGAAGTGATAAGAGAAATTTGCGATAAATATGATGTGTTATGGATTGCGGATGAAGTCATGACTGGAGTTGGGCGTACAG
>NZ_JBFULJ010000076.1:0-11903 GCF_056400385.1 Priestia sp. P5_B4 | reverse complement strand
GGCTAGACCGAGGCCGCTTCCTTTTAACGTTCTCGATTTATCTACTTTATAAAAGCTTTCAAAAATATATTTTTGATCTTCTTCGGCAATACCAATTCCATTATCCTTTATTTTCACGTCTATTTCTTCGTTTTTTAGAGAAATGGATATTTTCACAAATCCATTTTCAGGCGTATATTTAATAGCATTTGTTACTAAATTCAGCCAAACTTGCTCTAACAAATCTTTATCTGCTTCCATTTGAACATTGGATAAATCAAGGTCAATTTCTATGTTCTTTTTTGTCCACTGAGGTTCTAAAGCCATGACCACATGCCTGATTTGTTCATCTAAACGGTATTGCTGCAGCATTAGCGTTTGATGTTCAGAGTCTAGAGAAGCAAGCTTTAGCAAATTGGAACTAAGCTGAGAAAGTCTTGTACTTTCTTTTTCAATAATCGTTAAATATTGTATCTTTTTATCTTCACTGACGATATCATCTTTAAGTGCCGCTGAAAAACCGCGAATAGAGGTCAGCGGTGATTGAATCTCATGCGAAACGCTAGCAATGAACTCTTGCCTCATCGTTTCTATTTTGTTTAATTCTTTAGTCATTTGATTGAAATTTTTAGTTAACAGACCGATTTCATCATTCGCTGCGTGCTCGACTTGCACATTGTATTCGCCTTGTCCGACAACTTTCATCGCTGTACTGAGACGCTTAATCGGTTTAATAATAATCATTGAAACATATGCAAATAATACAATACCCACTAATAAAATCGTAATAAGCTGGATATTTTGAACATCTTGAATAACTGAAAATTGCCGCTGTGGATGAGACTGAATAAATAGAGCATACGACCGTCCATTTTCTTTAAAAGGAAGACCCACTACGTTTGGCTGTGGACGATCATCTTTTTCCTCGTTTAAATTAGAATAACGCTTCCCGTCTAATACTTGATCTACTTCTTTCGGTGTAATTGGAATAGGTGGTCCTGGCTGTCCTAATACTTTTTCTTCATGCTGATCATCAATAATAATAAACGAAAAATGAATGAATGATGAATTAGATAAAAACCTTGCAGCTTTGTCCGAGTCTTCTGCTCCGTACAAATCGATAAAATCTTCTCCCATCTTCACCATATCCTGACCTAATCGCATTTCGAGCTTCTGCTTGCTAAGAAATGTCGTAACGACAACGGTAATCACAACGCTCAATAAAATTGTAATGATGAACGACAGAACACGATGCAAAGCTCTTAAAAAATCCTCAATTTCTAAAAGATATGGGGGTGGCATATGCAAAAGGGATTGCGCAGTTTTTAAACCTGGAGTCTAAATCTACAAATTCTGTGGGAAATTCTGACGAGGAAGGTTTTTCAAAGCCTACTTTTTTATATAAACCTTTATGGATAAAAACAACCGAGGATACGGAGACGTATAAGGATGCAAATATGTCAGAGAGAACAGGTTATTTAAAAAAGAATACCTTCTTTCAAGTTTATGGTGAAACGCGTGCAGCCTGGGTGATGGCTGGACAACATTTTATTGAAAAAAAAGATACAATCATTGAAGGAGAAACCATCACAACTGCGGAATTAACAAAAGAGAATATGGAAACATTAAAAGTGTTTGTGGCAAAAGAGAAATTAGAAACAGCCGTAACCTTTTCCAAAGAAGGAGCTGCGGCAGCCATCATTACCCTTCGGGATAAAAAAATACTGAATGTAAAAGCATTTTTAGATAGAGAAAATTGGTGGTACAAAGCTGAACGGATAAAAAAATAGTGAAAAAACCTGCTTGTTTTTTGAAGCTTTCACCCTAGTAATTTTACTTATTTTTGATAGAATATAAAGAGCTGAATCGTAAAGATGCATAAAGGTGTGATGGAAATGGAAGAGCAACAAGAAGCGATTGATTTAACAAAAATATATGTATATGAGGAGTTTCCGGATAAAGTTGCAGGCAGATGCGATAACTGTGGACATGTGAAATTTAAAAGCTTAGTAAAAGACTTTATTTTTATCCGTACATGCGCAAAGTGCGGCATGAAAAAAAGCATTTAAATCCCTACTTCTTTATAAAAAACGCTCTTTTCTGAAATGAAAAGAGCGTTTTTTCTCTATTTAACGTATAAATGATCGCTAAGCTGCTCTGAAATAGTCTCTACATCTTCTTGTACATGTTTTTGTTTTTTCATCATTTCTAGTAGGATTTCTTCAAGATTCTGTGAATGGTTTTGCTTATCTTTTGGTTTATGTAAGTACTTTGCAATTTGATGCATATTATTGCTTAGCCGGCTTAGTTCAGACTCAATCTTTCGCAGGTTAACCAATAGTTCCACACCTGCTTCTTTGCCGATTAAAGGAGGCTTAACTTTTCCATCCATAATAAATTTTCGAATGAGAGACGTTCGTTTTAAATTATAGTGTTCAATAAGTTCCTCTAATTTTTCTTTTTCTTCTTCATTCAACTTAATTGCTGGAATGCTGTGTCCTCTCATAAGGTATCTCCTTTCAAGAGCAATTCTTGCTGCGTTCAATCATATGTAAACATTCTCTTGTCTTTAATAATAGCAACCTTTTCCATGGTTAACTATGGTGAAAAGTTACTAAAATGTCGAACGTACAGTCTGTTAAAAAACTGGTAAATTAAGAAATTTGGTTTAGTAATAGTTGAATTATAGAAGGAATGTCATTATCTACAATATTGCTGCTTTATTAAAAAGGCAGCAAAAGGGATGAATGGACCGCTGTTGTACTCAACCATTTTTGAGAGCGCAGCTTTAAAGAAGAGGGATGATTTTTATGATTTTTTCCTCATACCACATCTTTCCTCCTAGTAACTCTGTCGAATCTTCTAGACTATTGTCTCAAGGGAATAGAAAGAAAGAAGACGAAATGGTTGAGAACGAGGTAAAGTCATATTATGTCTTTATTGACCTCATTTACATACTTTACGGGGGAGGAATACGTTTGGAACTAAAAAAAAGATTAAAACTAAATAAGATAGGGGTAGCCATGCTTACGGCTGGTGTCATATGTACAGCTTATATGCCCCTTCATACGCTGCAAAAGCCTGTAGTCGCTTTGGCGGCAGAGAATCAGTCAGATTCTTTAGAGCGAGCATTTGCACAAGCATCTAAAGAATTTGGTGTGCCAGCTTCGCTTTTAAAAGCAATTTCCTACAACAAGTCGCGCTGGGAAAGTCATAATGGAAAACCTAGTGCAGCCGGGGGATACGGTCTTATGCATTTAACAGACATCCCTTCTTTAGAAGATGGAAAAGGAAACGGAGCTGTGCCTTCAAAACCAGCATATGATAAACAGCAAACTCTCTCCTTAGCTGCTAAGCTGCTTAACTCAGATAAAGAAAGATTAAAAAAAGATCCTGTGCAAAATATTCGCGGTGGCGCTGCTGTGCTGGCTTTTATCGCAAAAGACAAAAATGGAAACATACCGTCCACTGATCAAAAATGGTACGATGCAGTCGCCGCTTACAGTGCTTCTCAGGATAAGGAAAACGCTCAAGTATTTGCCGATGATGTATATGAAACGTTGGAAAAAGGAGCAGAGCATACAACATCAGACGGACAGCATCTTAAAATTTCCCCTCAAAATATAGATATGTCGATTCCTCGTGCTGAAAATTCCAATACGAATAAAGCGGATTGTCCGGCATCTTTAAAATGTGAATACATCCCTGCATTTTACGGGAAATTCAGCGAAAGTGCTTCAGATTACGGAAACTATGATATTGCAAACCGTCAAAAATCAGATGTTCGCTATATTGTTATTCATGATACAGAAGTAAGTTATGATGGAACGATTGATTTGTTTGCTAACCCTAATAGAGCCGCTGCAAACTATGTAATCCGTTCAAGTGATGGCCACATCGCACAGATGATCCATAACAAAGACGTAGCATGGCATGCAGGAAACTGGTATTTTAATACACACAGTATTGGAATTGAACATGAAGGATTCGCCCTTGAAGGATCTACTTGGTTTACGGAAGAAATGTATCGTTCTTCGGCAAGACTCGTACGCCACCTTGCCAAAGAATATAATATTCCATTAGACCGAGCTCATATTATTGGTCATGATGARGTGCCGGGTTTGTCTCCTAAGGCTCAATCAGGTATGCATTCAGATCCCGGGCCGTTTTGGGATTGGGGGCACTACATGGATTTAGTAGGAAGCCCAGTCGAGCGCCAGCATACAAACAAACTAGCCGTTACGATTAATCCAGTCTTTCAAAACAATCAGCCAGAAGTATCAGATGCACCAAAGCAGCCGGCCAACTTTGTGTATTTGCATCAAGCTCCCAGCAATGATTCACCGCTGCTGAATGAGCCTGCAGCTTCAGGGCCTGGAACGAAACAAACGTTAGACTGGGGAAGCAAAGCAGTAACTGGACAAACGTATGCAGTAGCTGAGACAAAAGGAGAATGGACAGCGATTTGGTACGGAGGACAAAAAGCCTGGTTTTATAATCCACATAATAAAAATACAAGTGAAGGTACAGGGATATTATTAACGCCAAAACCAGGGAAAGAAAGCATTCAAGTGTACGGAGGAGCTTTCCCGGAGGCTTCAGCCTATCCTTCTGATATACCAGTTAAAGCTATGGTGCCACTTCAGTATAAAATTTCTCCAGAGCAGGTGTACGTGGGGGTAGAGAAAGTAAGGAGTGACTATTACTATGCCCCAACTTTTACAACAAACCCAAACGATCACAAAATGATTGTTGGAAAAGACGAATATTATCAAATTTATTTTAATCACCGCTATGCGTTTGTGAAAGCGTCAGATGTAGAGGTTAAAAGACAATAGAATAGAGTGTTAAWAGAAAAGAAAGAGACAGGGTGTTTAAATGGTATGTCTCTTTCTTTTTTTTAAAACCACAAAAATTCAGAAGGTTATTGATGATGTTTTCTTATAATGATTTTCTAGCTTATTATCTTTTTACAAAAGGAAGGAATGTCCCGTGATTATAATTAAGCCTCTAAGCCAGTGTTCTTTTTCTGATGCATTACAAGCATTCAATAAGGGTTTTGAAGATTATTATCTTCCGATTGAGCTGTCACTAGATCAATTCACTTGTAGGTTTGGTTTTGATCAGCTATCTGTCCACCATTCTTTTATGGCTTTTTATAATAATACACCAGCTGGAATTATGTTAAATGGAATAAAAAAGGTCAAGGGAAAAAAACATGCTTGGAATGGAGGTACAAGCGTAGCCTTACCTTACCGGAAAATAGGAATTGGAGAAGCCTTACTAAAAGCTACACTTGAGAGATACCAGCAGCAAGGAGTAATGGAAGCCAGTCTGGAAGCATTTAAAGTGAATGAAAAAGCCATTCACCTTTATCAGAAATATGGATATGAGATTGTAGATACCCTTTTATTTCTAAAGCATAGAGGTAGTTTTCACGCTTCTTTACTTAAAAAGAAGAATCAGCTTACATATTCGTTAAAGCGAAGGCTTGCAAAAGATATTCAGAACCTACCCTTTTATACATACGATGTTCCGTGGAAAAATCAATTTGACTGTATTCGTGGTGGAGAATCGTTTATTGCGTTGAATGAAAGAAACGAAGAAGTTGGCTATCTGTTATTTCAAAGGAATTTTTCTTCCATAGGCATCGTGAATTCGGTTACTTTTTATCAAGGAAGCGTTAAGGAACATATCTCAAATTCAGAGGACGTTCTGGGCTTTTTATTAGCAACTATTTTTAATATGTATGGACCAATTGCTTACAATACATATAATGTACCTGAAAAAAGAAATAGCTTACTCGTGAAAATGTTAAAATCATTTGGTTTTCAAGATTTATATACAGATGAAGGAATCAAACTTGAGCAGGTGTTTATGAAAAAACAGCTTTAAAAAGCGGCCATGGGCCGCTTTTACTGCATTTCTGTAATTGGATGTGCATCATAAAATTCCTCGATTTTTTCTTGCTGTCCTTCGAATTTTTCTTTCCATACTTGTTTCACGTCATTATAATTCCGAAGATCTATTCCGTAGAAGTCCTTTAACTCTTTTCGAGTAATGGTGATTGTCTGAGGAACAGTCGTATTAATAGTAAAGTGAACGCTGTCAGCATTTTGTACGGCAGAAAGTAAGATGGTTGCGTTATGTAAAAGTATGCGTTTGGTTTTAACAGACGTCCAGCTTTTTTCAAACGTATGCTGATTATTATTTATTGCAGCGTAATTAATTGTTAAGTAATAAGGTTTTTGCGTATCTTGGAAGGTTATACCTTTTAAATAAACGTGTCCTGGAAGCTTATTTGTAATTTCCTCTATTGAAGCCTCATGTTTTGAAGAAGAAGTATGTTGAATAGAAGAAGCAGAGACTCTTTCGGCAGACAGATTATTATGAGGTGCATAAGCACACCCTGATAGGCAAGTGAGTACTGTGCAAAGTGTAAGAGAAGCATATATTTTTTTCATAATGGTAACTCCTTTTATTTATATCTACTTGTAAAGACGAAAGACCTATATATTTTGTTTCATACAAAATATAAGTTTATTCATTAAAAAGACATATAATCCAAAATAATAGAAGTTAATAACCCTAATGAAGCAATAAAACCAATAACAGGACCACCTTCTTCAAAAGCTTCTGGCAACATCGTCGAAGCAACCATTGCCACAATTCCACCACCGGCGAATGAGGCAATAAAACCCATCATGTTTGGGGTAGCATTTTGAAGAAATAGATATCCAATCCAAGAACAAAGAGCCGATATAAAGAAGACAGAAAGCCATAATGAAAAAATTTTCTTTTGCTTATATTGGCTTTTTAGTAGTCCGCTTGTCCCGGAGATTCCTTCGGGTATATTGCTGATAAAAATAGAAACAACAAGCAGCCAGCTAACGTGGTGCTGTTCAATCAAACTTGCGCCAATCATCAGTGACTCAGGTATAGCATCCATAATGGTACCAATAAAAATGGCTAGTCCCGAGCTAGCGGGGACAAGGTGGTCCGAACGTTTTCTTTTGTGAGCGCCTTTTTTAGCTAAGGAGATGTCAAGAAGAGTAAAAAGTGCTGCGCCTGTTAAAAAGCCTAAAGAAGAAGAAATGATTCCTGCTTCTTTTACCGAATCTTGAATGAGCTCGTAAGCAGCAGCTCCTAACAAAACGCCCGTGCCAAAAGCCATAATATAAGCAGTCAAAGGTTTTTTTAAAGGTACAAAAATAGCTATAATAGCTCCAATTAATACAGCTGAGCCTGAGACACCACCCCACATAAGGGCATCTATCACATGAGATCCCTACTTTCTTACGTACTTACTTGTAGTGTAACCATCTCTATGATTATTATGAAACAAGATAAATGAACTAAAAAAATGGAAAAAAATCACTGATTTAGACCTTAAATAAAATAAGTCTTCTGTATAATTGACAAAATTTTCTGATTATGTCCGTTGAAAGTGAAAAAACCTTGTGATAGTCTGATCAAAAGATACAAAGATGGAAAAAAATTCTTTGATCTGTAGAAGGTTAAAAAACTTAACGAGGTCACTTTTAAACGAAAGAAGGAATACGAGATGAATTCAAAAGCAGTAAAAAGAGAAAATCGCTATGCTAACTTGATTCCTATGCAAKAAATCAAATCAGTTGAACAGCAGCTTTACCCATTTGATATTTATAACAGTCTGCGTCAAGAGGCACCTATTCGTTACGATGAAAGCCGAAACTGCTGGGATGTATTTGATTATGAAACAGTAAAGTATATTTTAAAAAACCCGTCGCTTTTTTCATCCAAACGAGCAATGGAAGAACGCCAAGAAAGTATTTTAATGATGGACCCTCCAAAACATACAAAGTTACGAAACTTAGTAAACAAAGCTTTTACGCCAAGAGCTATTCRGCACTTAGAGAGTCATATTGAAGAGATTGCAGATTATTTATTAGATGAAGTAAGCAGGAAAAAAAAGTTTGATATAGTAGAAAACTTTGCTGGACCACTGCCGATTATTGTAATAGCAGAGTTGCTAGGAGTACCAATCCAAGACCGAGAACTGTTTAAAAAATACTCCGATGACTTAGTGAGCGGTGCTGAAAATAATTCAGACGAAGCTTTTGCGAAAATGATGCAAAAGCGTAATGAAGGCGTGATTTTTTTACAAGGGTATTTTAAAGAAATTATCGCGGAGCGTCAGCAAAATAAACAAGAAGATCTCATTTCGCTTCTTTTAGAAGCAGAAATCGACGGCGAGCATTTAACAGAAGAGGAAGTGCTGGGGTTTTGTATTTTATTGCTAGTAGCAGGTAATGAGACAACGACAAACTTAATTACGAACGGAGTTCGGTATATGACAGAAGACGTAGACGTGCAGAATGAAGTTCGTCGAGACATATCGCTGGTTCCGAACCTGGTAGAAGAAACGCTTCGCTATTATCCTCCTATTCAAGCGATTGGACGCATAGCTGCTGAAGATGTAGAACTTGGAGAGTGTAAGATTAAAAGAGGACAGCAGGTAATTAGCTGGGCAGCAAGTGCAAATAGAGATTCAGCTAAGTTTGAACGGCCTGACACTTTTGTCGTGCATCGTAAAACAAATCCTCACGTGAGCTTTGGATTCGGCATCCATTTTTGCTTAGGAGCACCGCTAGCAAGAATGGAAGGGAAAATTGCTTTTACTAAGTTACTAGAAAAAGGAGAATTCTCGAAAGTTCAAAATCAGTCTTTAAAGCCAATAGACAGCCCTTTTGTTTTTGGCGTAAAAAAATATGAGATTACTTTTAATAAAGTTTAAAAAGCGAGCGCAAATTATGCGCTTGCTTTTTAGCGTTCAGTGTTCCATTTTTGGTCTTCTGAAGGAGACGTGTAGGTGTCCATTGAAGAGATAAGCTGTTCAGGAGTATCAGAAATATTGATGAGACGAATAGCAGAATCTGTAGAAAACCCTTCATCTACGGCATGCTGAACCATTTGCATAAGCGGGTTGTAGTAGCCGTTCACATTTAATAACCCTACTGGTTTTTTATGTATACCAATTTGAGCCCAGCAGAGAGCCTCAAACAACTCTTCAAATGTCCCGAAACCTCCAGGAAGCGCAATGTAACCATCAGCTAACTCGTGCATAGTTGCCTTTCGCTCATGCATGCTCTCTACTTCGATGAGTTCTGTCAGTGCGGTATGAACAATTTCACCGCTAAACAAACCGCGGGGCATAATGCCGATGACTTCGCCTCCATGCTGAAGCATTTCATTTGCGACTTCTCCCATCAGGCCCATTCGTGAGCCTCCGTAAATCAGCCGGTAGTTTTTTTTGGCCATGTAGCGTCCTAGCGAGACGGCTGTCTCTTTATATTCTGTTTTTATTCCAGCGCTTGATCCTGCAAATACACAAATTGATTTCAACTGCTTCACTCCTTTGTTTCTTTTCTATATAAGTCTTTTCTGTTTATGAAGAACAAATTCCTTCTTAATAATTTATGAATTTTCACAATGTCATCGCTTGATTATTCTAAAAACTTTGCTTATAATCAAAGCGAAAAGTCTGTTTGAAAGCGTTATCTATTGCTTTTCTTTTAATGGAAAAGACAGTACGTATGGATCTACTTGTAAGATAAGTAGGTAACATGAACTTATAGGAAATTTGACCGTTTTAAACGCTTCATTTAGTAAGTATACGCACTTGCAGGATTAAGACAAGGGGGATATGGGGATATGATGAACAATTTAATACGCACATTAATGGTACAAACACCGACCGTACCAGGAAACTTAGGAAGAGTAGCAACAGCTATCGGAAATGTTGGAGGAGACATTGGCGAGGTTGAAACCGTTAAAGTAGGACATAACTACACCATGAGAAGCATTACGGTTCAAGTAGAAAGTGAAGACCAGCTTGAGGAATTGCTTGAAGCGGTTCGCAGTTTAGAAGGCATTACTTTACATACAGTATCAGATGAAGTTCTTCATGCGCATGAAGGCGGCAAAATTCAAATGAAAAGCAAAATGAAAATTGAGTCGATCGCTGACTTAAGAAGAGTATATACACCAGGTGTAGCAAACGTTTGCCGTGCTATTCAAGAACAGCCCGACAAAGCGAAGATTTATACGAGCATTGGAAACACGGTTGCGATTGTAACAGATGGTACCGCTATACTAGGATTAGGAAATATTGGTCCAGTTGCAGGAATGCCTGTTATGGAAGGAAAAGCTGCGTTATTTGATCAACTTGCCAATGTAAACGCTATCCCTATTTTGTTGAATGTAAATGAGCCGGAAGAAATCATTCAAACGGTTAAAAATATTTCACCGGGATTTGGCGGCATTTTACTAGAAGATATAGGGTCGCCTCACTGCTTTGAAATTGAAGAACGTTTAAAAGAAGAGCTCGATATTCCAGTTATGCATGATGATCAGCACGGAACAGCAGTTGTGACGCTAGCAGCAGCTATCTCAGCTTGTCGCAGCACAGGTGTGAATTTGAAAGAAGCAAAAGTAGGACAAATCGGCTTAGGAGCTGCCGGCATCGCTACTTGCAGAATGTTCATGGCTTACGGTGTCAAACAGGTGATAGGAGCTGATAAGTCTCCTGAAGCGAATGAGCGCTTAGTCAGCTACAGTGGAAAAGTAGCGGATTCATTAGAAGAGCTTATGGAGAACTGTGACATTGTTATTGCGACAACAGGTGTACCTGGATTAATACAAAAAGAATGGATCCGAAAAGGGCAAATCATTCTAGCACTTTCTAATCCAAAGCCAGAAATTGAACCTGAAGATGCTCTTGAAGCAGGAGCTATTTACGCTACGGATGGAAGGTCAGTGAATAATGTACTTGGCTTCCCAGGTATTTTCAGAGGAGTGTTAAATGCGGGGGTGCGTGATATTACGCATACGATGCTTGTAGCTGCAGCTGAAGCCATTGCAAATTCAACGCGTCCAGGCGATTTAGTTCCTCATCCTCTTAATCTAGCTGTACATGAAGCAGTATCTGAAGCAGTTGAAAGAGCGGCTATTGTACACGGAGAGAAAGACGGCGTTTATCGATAACAAACAAGGCTGCCTCGAAATAGGCAGCCTTGTTTGTTTTTTATCAAAAAATAATAAGAAAATAGCAAACTATGAAACTTTTTTCCTTTTTTAACGTAATATAGTAATAGAAATAGTAAAAAAGGTAGGGAAAGGAGTTTTTATGGAGTTTGAACATTTAAAGGGCAAATTGCCCCTCGAGGCTAAAAAAGCGATGCGCTGGCAATCCATTTTTACGCATAGCCTTTGGCTTCTTGCAACAGCGGGTTATTTTCTACTCGTTCATTTTTTTGATTGGTGGTCAATTATTGGATGGATATCAGCTGGACTATTAGTCGTGAGCTTTATCATATATACAATTATAGCTCCAAATGTATATATGAATGTATATTCATATGAAGTCACAGATACTCAAATTGATGTACAAAGAGGGCTATTCATCTGGTACCATACGAAAATTCCGCTTGTGAAAGTGCAGCACGTTGAAACATTGACAGGGCCGATTTTTCGAAAATTTGACTTGGCATCTGTTAAAATCATTACAGCAGCTGGAAGCGTTGAAATTCCTGCACTTGTACAAAGAGATGCTGAAGCACTGCGAGAGTATATTGCTAGACTAGCAGAGGTAGATGTTGAAGATGAGTAAGCGGCTGCATCCGCTATATATTGCAATAGCATTTATTGAACATATAAAAAATAATATCCTGCCTTTTGTGTTTGTATTTATTGTCAATCGGCACCTATTGTTTACATATTGGTGGGCAACGCTGTTAGCGGGAGGCGTAGTCGCTTTATTTGCTTTTTTTACTTGGAAGGAATTTCGTTACGAGGTAACAGAAACGGAAGTGCGTCTGTATAAAGGGATTTTTAAAAAAGAAAAACGATTTATTCAACGCAATCGCATTCAATCGATTCAGTTA
>NZ_JBFULJ010000075.1:0-11920 GCF_056400385.1 Priestia sp. P5_B4 | reverse complement strand
CTTTTATCTCAGCCTCTCACTGAGATAAAAGTAGTTTAGTTGAAGGAAGATCCGAACGAACAACCTAGATTCTTGAGGGAGAATCCAACTCGTTCGGATTTTTTTATTGCTATAGTGACCATAGTTTTCATATATGTGGCTGCTTCTAGCTGTGTATTGGAGAGCAAGACGAAGACCCCTGCGGGAAAAGCGGAATAGGTGAGACCCCGCAGGAGCGGAAGGGACGATGAGGCTCAGCGCCCGCTCGCGGAAAGCGAAGTCTTGCACGGAAATCAACAGCGGTGTCTCAAGCAGTTCAGCTCTTTTATCCAATTTGTTCGTCTTTAGATTGCATTGATTTTGTTATGTCGCAATCTCATCTTTTATGAAAAAGCGTCTACCCGTGCATTCGGTGGCAAGCGATGGTAAAATGAAATGTAAAGAGCTGTAAATAAGCGGACGAAGCGATAAGAGCTTCGTTATCAAATACATAGAATGAAGTGGTAAGGAGGAAAAGATCATGACAAAAGGAATTGCTCAATACGAAGTAGGAGAGCAAGTTGATCTTTATTTTTTAATTAAATCCTCAACGAGAGGAATTGCAAGCAATGGAAAGCCATTTTTAACGGTAATCCTGCAAGATAAAACAGGTGATATTGAAGCCAAGCTGTGGGATGCTTCCCCAGATGACGAGGAAAATTATGCTGCTCAAAAGATTGTGCGAGCTGCTGGAGAAGTAATGAATTACCGCGGACGCAACCAGTTGAAAATACGCAACATTCGTCCTGCACAGCCCCAAGACGGAGTGCGCACATCTGACTTTTTAGAAGTGGCGCCTTTATCTCAAGAAGAAATGGTCGAACATATTACAAAGAGTATATTTGAAATGAAAAATTCGAATGTCCAGCGCATTACTCGCCATTTGTTTAAAAAATATCAAACGGAATTTCTAGAATATCCGGCAGCAACTAAAAATCACCATGAGTTTGTATCGGGACTTGCCTATCATGTGGTGTCTATGCTGAAGCTGGCTGAGTCATTTTCAACCCTTTATCCAAGCTTAAACCGCGACTTGCTGTACGCTGGAGTTATTCTTCATGACCTTGGCAAAGTATTTGAACTTTCAGGTCCTGTTTCGACGATATACACAGTCGAAGGGAACCTGCTTGGCCATATTTCGATTATGGTGAATGAAATTGGAAAAGCCGCAGAAGAATTAGCGATTGAAGGAGAAGAGGTTATGCTTCTTCAGCATCTTGTATTATCGCATCACGGTAAGGAAGAGTGGGGAAGTCCGAAAAAGCCGTTAATTAAAGAAGCTGAGATGCTTCATTTGATTGACAATGTAGACGCTAAAATGAACATGCTGGACCGAGCATTAACAAAAGTGAAGCCCGGTGAGTTTACAGAGCGTATTTTTGCACTTGATAATCGCTCATTTTATAAACCAACGATTGATTAAAAAGGTATAAGTCTTTCTTCCTTCGCATATAGTGGTTGTAAATAACTGTGATGGGGGATCAATATATGGTGACACTACCAATTTGGATTTATTTAGTTGTAGCAGGCATTTTCTTTAGTGGATTTATGGCGATTCGTGCTGCACAACATGATAAGCAAGTGGATGATTCGTTTATTGAAAAAGAAGGACAAGTCTTCATCGAAAGAATGCAAGTGGAAAAAGAAAGACGCAACAGCGATTCCATCTGATTATATAAAAGAGCCTGTCACATGAGTGACAGGCTCTTAGCATTACTGCTGAGGAGTTTCTACGCCAGATTGACTATCTGTCGCACCTTCTTCGAAAATTGGTTTTACATTTTTATCTTTGACTTCCACTTTTGCTTTATCAAGCTCTTTTTGAATCTTCTTGTTCGCTTCTGCTTGATCTACTTTTGAACGTTTGATTTGCTGCTCAAGTTCAGGTTTCTTTTTCTCAAACGATTCTACTTTCTTTTTATCGACTAGTTTAATGATATGGTAGCCGTACTCTGTTTTGATTGGTTTACTTACTTCACCTTTTTTCAGCTTGTAAGCCGCTTCTTCAAATTCTTTAACCATTTGGCCTTCACCGAAGTAGCCTAAATCGCCGCCGTTAGCTGCAGACTGCTGATCCGTTGAATATTCTTTTGCTAGACTAGCAAAGTCCTCGCCTTTTTTGATTTTCGCTTCTACTTCGTTTGCTGTTTTTTCGTCTTTTACTAAAATATGGCTTGCGCGAATTTGAGGTTTTTGAGCTTTATATTCATCATAAGCTTTTTTCAGCTCTTTGTCCGATACCTTAATGCCTGCCGTAGCAGCTTTTTCACGGAGAATATCCACTTTTAGCATATCTTTGACTTCTTTTTCGCCTTTTTGCTTAATAACTGAATCCACCTGATCACCGTATTGTTCTCTTAGAATGTTCAGCTGCTGATCAAGCTCTTTATCCGTTACTTTATATTTTTTACTCAATACTTTTTCTTCGGTAACGCTTCGTACGAGTGTATTAAATTGGTCTTGTCCRATTGTATCTTTCATTTGCTTATACAAATCACCTTGAGTGATATTGCCTGCTTTTGTTTCTACAATTACTTTTGAAGAATCGTTTGCATTTGAAGCATCATTCCCCCCACTGCATGCTGATAAAGCAACGAGGCTGGCTGCCGTTGTTAGTGCAACTAAGCTTTTTTTCATACGTAAACACTCCTACTCATCATTTTTACTTATGTAGCTTGACTCAAGATTTACTATATCACATTTCCTGATGTTAGCAAATRAAGTTAAAACCACGTAAATTTACATTTATTTTCCACTAAGCATGAAGTGATTATACGCTTATGATGGCTTTTTTATAAAGCGTTTTCAAAATGGTGGACAAACTCACAGAGTAATTTCCAAACGAGAAGCAAGAGAAATAAATTATGGAGTTTGGGCTAAAAGCCTAGACGTTTTTTGAGCTGATGCATAAGATGCAGTATTAGTAAACAAAGGGGGTGCTCAAATGAGCGGAGGCGGATATGGAGGCGGTTTTGCACTATTAGTTGTACTGTTTATCTTATTAGTCATTGTTGGTTGTGCATGTTACCACTAGGAAACAGATGAATATAAAAGGAAAGGGGCGATAGATATGGGTTCTTACGGATGCGGATACGGCAGTGGATTTGCGCTATTAGTCGTATTATTCATCTTATTAGTTATCATCGGAGCTAGCTGTTTTTGCTAAGCCTATAAAAAAGCGGTGAGACATCTCACCGTTTTTTATGTAAATGATACTTCAATATAAGATGAAACTAATAAAATGGTAATTAATACATTAATCGTACGAAAAACTTTAGGCTGTTTTTCAGCTGGAATTTCTTTTTGAATACACAATGTATTTGTTAGTGCATTGATGTAGAATAAAATGAATAGTGCAAATACAATAAAGAATATGTACATAAAAATCCCCCTAACAAAATCAGTGTGACGAAGACAAAAAGTCTTATAGTCATTTATATAGTACAGCTTTGTATGAATTTACAAATATCTATATTAACATTACCAAAAAAGCGGTAAAATAGATAGTTATATATACAGTTGAGCAAAGAATTTCAAAAGGTATTTACACAGAAATGCGGTTTTTATTTTATAAAGGGTAGTTAAGAAGTTGAGAAATAGGTTTTAAACGAAATAGCAAAGTGAATGGATAAGAAATGAGTAACAATTACCCATTGTGCAAAAGGATTGTTAAAAAGGACAGAGGGATTTATATTAATATATGCAGTGAGTACATAATCAGTATATGAAAATCTTTATACGGTGCTACTTAAACAGGAAATGTGAATGACGCAGAAAGAATTATTTGGAAGAACATGAATGAATCATGTACAATATGGAGTAGAGGTATATGAACGTTGAAGGAGTAGGGGAAGYGGATGGAAACTTTAGAATCTCGAGTATCACGTTTAGAATATTACATAAAACTGTTATCTGGGACATCTGAACAAGAAGCTAAACCATTTATTGATTTAGTGGTAAGAAATCAGCTTACAAAGAAGGAAGTAGAGGAAATTTTAATTCTGTGTGAAGATACAAAAAACGAATATATTGAGCAAAAAGCGGAAGGTCTAACAGACTTTGTTCCGCTTCTTACACAATTTGTTGGCATGCTGAATTATAAATTAACTCCCAGAGAGACGGTCGAATCGCTTCGTTATCAACCTTCTTATCAAGATGTGATGAATGAATTTTTTGAAATTATTCAATGGATAAGGGATTAACCATTAAGAGTTTGAAATAGTCTCCTGGTGGTTCTCTTTGTCTTTCTTGACGAGCTTGCCATCTTCTTCAGTGAATTCTTCTTCGATATGATGGAAAGACCGCTCGAAGATATCCATAAAATCTTCACCGTAAATTTTGCGGATGACGGTCATCAGTTCCATAAATTCAGGGAATTTGCCGTACAAGTCGCGCAACGGAAGTGCGCCGCTGAACACTGAATTATTAGAAGGTTCGTAATGTTCCATTAAATCTAATAAAATGGCCTCGCCTTTATCTGTCAGCTGAATGTACGTATTTCGCTTATCGCTTTCTTTTTTAGAAAACTCAAGTAAACCTCGTTCTTCTAGTTTTTTGGAGAAGTTAAATGCAGTAGAAACGTGCATAACTCCAAACTTGGYAATTTCGGAAATGGAAGCCCCGTTTAAATGATATGAAATCCATAAAATATGATGCTCGTTAATATTAAGGTCATAAGGCTTAATCCATTGCTGCCAATCCTTCTCTACGGTTTTCCAAAGGGCTTTACTTAATTGGGCAATGCGTTGGCTAAATAGAAGTGCTTCTTTCAAACTGTAATCTTGATCACTAGTCTTTTTCATCTTCTCCCACCTACTTAGTCTCTTTTTTTATTTATCTTCTATTATGCCAATAAAATAAAAAATTATAAAGATGTAAATTTACAAAATTTTAAAAAATTAAAAAAGAAGGCGTTTCAACCTTCTTTTTTGTCAATTTTTTCATTGGGATTTTTAGTTGTCTGTACATGTTCCTCAAGGTTTGACAAAGAATTTTGGATTTCTTTCAAATGATGCTGAAGGGATTCCTTATGAGGGACAATTTCTTCTTTAAACTGACCAAGGGTAGTAGAAAGGTCACTTGCGATATTTTTCACTATAGTATTTCCTTCTCTGGCGGCCATTTGTACTTGTTGAGAAACAGCTTTTATTTTTGTTGAGAGCTCTTGTTGTGAAGCGTTAACTCGGTCTTTTCGAGAGCTGACACGCTGTTTAAGTTCTCGTCCTGAATATGGAGTAACAAGAAGCGTTGTAATAGCGGCTACGGTGCTTCCGATTGCTGCTCCAGCTGCTAGTTTTTTTATTCTGCTCATTATTTATTTCCTCCTATGTAGTAAAGTAATTGCTAACACTTCCTTCTGACATAATCATAAAAAAATAGCATAGATTTATACAAAAGAAGGAGGTTATCAACATGGGGTAGCTTTATTCATTCTTTTGATAATTAGCCTGAGTTTTTTTCTGGCTGCCTTTAAATGGTTTAGCCTTACGACTAGAACGGCATCATATCCACCTAAACATGTGCTGAAACAAAAGTCTCTTACATGTGCGACAGTGGCTTTTGCGAGTTTTTTATTGGCGCTTATACTTTATTATGTAACCTAGGATGGAGAACTTAAACCTTTATTACATAGTAAGTCTTCATACCTATTGTATGAGCTGCAAATGAAATTTAAGTGAAAAGCATTCTGTACCATTTCTTTTTAAACAAAAAGTTAAGAGTCGAACTGTAGATTGTTTCTAAAAGATCAGCAACATACTATAAATGAACCGTTTTATCTAAAGGCCCGCCACGCTTTGACGAGACTGAGCTTTTGGTGTAAAAAAAGAGCCTGATTCTTAATTAAATCAGGCTCTTGACGTTACGATAATTTTGCTTTGATGCTTGTGCGTTTTAGAACGGATTGAACAATTGGATAAATAACGACCATAACGATTGTGTTCACTACTGTTGCAGGTAATACAACCGCAGCAACAAGCGCCATGACGCTGTTTCCGCCCGGTAAGCCGACGATTAGCGCGGCAGCAGACAAGAATACGGTTCCTGATACGAGTGTGCCAACAGCTGTTAAAGCAGCGGCAACGGGTGTTTTAATGCCTGTTGCTTTTTTCACAAGCATAAATAATGCAAAGAAAACAAATGCTGTAATTGGTTTATCAATCAAGTTTGCAATTTGTCCGCCAGGAAAGCTTGTTGTTAAAGCAGAAATAACCGCTGTGGTTAAGCTAACCAATGCAACATTTTTTACGCTAGGAAACAACAGGATTGCTAAAAACATCATTGTTAACATCATATCTGGCTTCATTCCAAATAAAATAGGAGGTACCACCGTGTGGAGAACCGCTCCAATTCCGACTAATAACGCTAAAGAAACTAAAACCTTTGTATTCATTTCTCATCTCTCCTCTTCTAAGCTAAGCTCGAAATATACCAATAGTGCGTCTATGCCCATTGCATATATTTACATACTGATTATAACATATTTATGTGAAAAAAAGATCAGTTAATTCTGCCAATTATGCGTTTGCCTGTGCAAATTCATCCATAAAGACGGCAAGAGCTTCACACGCTTCAAGCGGTACAGCATTGTAAATAGAAGCGCGGCATCCGCCGATTGAACGGTGTCCAGCTAATCCTACGAAGCCTTTTTCTTTTGCTTGCTGTAAAAACGCAGCAGTTAACTCATCGGTTGGTAAAGTAAACGTTACGTTCATAATTGATCGGCTTTCCTCTGTAGCGTGAGGGGTATAGAAACCATTTGAACGTTCCATGCTTGTATAGAGTAACTTAGCTTTCTTATGATTTTGGGCTTCAATTGCTTTAACGCCACCTTGTTCTTTAATCCAATCTAAAACAAGTGAAAGCATGTAAATGCCAAACGTTGGAGGAGTGTTGTAAAGAGAGTTGCTCTTTACGTGTGTCTCATAATTCAGCATTGTTGGTAAACCTTCAGGAATACGTTTAAGCAATTCTTTCTTCAAAATGACAACCGTGACACCAGATGGTCCGAGGTTTTTCTGAGCACCAGCATAAATGAGTGAGAACTTAGATACATCAATTTGACGGCAAAGAATGTCGCTTGACATGTCGGCAATTAAGTCTACTCCTTCGATAGAAGGGTAGTCAGCCCATTGTGTACCAAAAATGGTATTGTTGGACGTGATATGCAAGTACCCAATCTCTTCTTTTGGAAGCTTTACGTCATCTAAAGCTGGAATAGAGCGGTAGTTCTCTTCTTTAGTAGAAGCAACAACTGCTGTTTTTCCAAGTTTCTTTGCTTCTTTTAATGCTTTTTCCGACCATGATCCGGTTAGTACATATGCACCGACTTGATCGGGAGCTAAAAAGTTCATTGGAATCATAGAGAATTGCAGGCTTGCTCCGCCCTGCAGGAATAAAATTTCATGTGTATCTGGAATGTTAAGCAATTCCGTGAGTGTTTCTTTAGCATGTGTTAATACATCTTCAAACTCTTTGCTGCGATGTGATAATTCCATCACAGACATACCTGTATTTTTAAAATTAACTAGCTCCTCTTGAGCAAGTTGTAAGACAGGTAGGGGAAGCGCAGACGGACCTGCATTAAAATTATAAGCTCTGTTTAACGTAATCACATTAATTCCTCCTCAAATTAGTTCGAACACTCATCATACAAAATGGCTAATGACTGATGTCAGAAAGAATATCATTATACTATCATGAAAACCATTGATTGTGGAGGTAACTTTTCAAAAATTTAAATTAATCTGTAAAGAGAAAATAATAGAAAAAAGATAAATAAAAAGTATACGCAAACATGTTTTGGCAAACATGTAAATGAAATGTTTATATGCTATACTGATGGAAGAAATAATGTGGAGGAACAGAATGAGAGTATTAAAATATGCCATATTAGGGCTCTTAGATCAGAAGGAGCTCAGCGGGTATGACATTACCAGACTTTTTAAAGAAGAGGTCGGTAATTTTTGGAGTGCTAAGCACAGCCAGATTTATCCCGAGTTAAAGCGATTAACAGAAGAGGGATTTATTCGCTATGAAACCGTGATTCAAGGCAAGAAATTAGAAAAAAAGATGTATTCGATAACGGAAGAAGGAAGAGCTGAGTTAAGCAAGTGGCTCACTACGATTGATCCTATTCCTGAAACAACTAAAGATGAATTTATGTTAAAAGCTTATTTTGCTTCATCCATGTCAATAGAAGAGTTAAAGCAACAAATAGATAACCAGCTATCAAGCAGGAAAGTGAAGCTAACTTTTTTAAAGAAACGAATGGATGACCTTTTGGAACAAGTTAATCATCACATTACCGTTTCGTCTCCTCAATTTGGTCATTATTTGGTGCTATCTCGCGCTCAAGACCGGGAGACAAGCTATATCAATTGGCTTGAACGTACGCTGAATTTAATTGAAAAAGAACAATAAGAAAAGGTGAGCGGATCATGACTTGGTGCATAAAATCATTTCAAGAGCTGACAAACGATGAGCTTTATGAAATTCTACAGGTTCGCACCGCTATTTTTGTTGTCGAACAGAAGTGTGCTTACTTAGAAGTAGATGGAAAAGACAAACTTGCTTATCACTTGTTTAAAAAAGAGAATGAGAAAATTATCGCATATCTTAGAGTTTTACCAAAAGGAATTAGCTACCAGGAAGCTTCTCTTGGGCGCATTATTGTAAAACAAGCACAGCGCGGTACGGGTCTCGGAAGAGAACTAGTAGCAAGAGGAATTGATTTTTTAGAGAATGAATTGCACGAGAAGACAATTAAAATTCAAGCTCAAAGCAGACTTCAAACATTTTATGAATCGTTTGGTTTTAGACCTGTTTCCGATATTTATTCAGATGAAGGGCTTCCCCACGTAGATATGCTAAAGACACCTTAGAAACTTCACCAATTGTGTGAAGTTTTTCTATTTCTGAAACGGGTAAGGTGAAAGAAAGATGTTAGGCTTTAGTATTGCGCAGATAGAATCGATATGACTACTACTAAATTAGTAATTTATGAATAAGATAGATAATGAATTTGTTTCTTTTTGCTTATTCTTTGATTTTAAGTAAGTGATATATTGAAGAAAGTAATAATATTGTATATAATGATTTTTGTAACAAAAATGTAACAATTACGTAATATTCTTAATATTGGTTCAGAAAGAAATTTGTTGTACATATTGCTTGGAGGCATTTTTATGAGTGCAAAGGAAAAGAAAAATAGGTATATATATAGTTTGGATGGACTTCGAGCTTTCGCTGTTATGTCTGTCATTGCATATCACTTAGGATTTGGATGGGCATCTGGAGGATTTCTAGGAGTTGACGTTTTCTTCGTATTATCAGGGTATTTAATTACCTCGATTTTACTGGTGCAATCTTGGGAAAATCCTTTGGGAAATTTGAAGCATTTTTGGATTAGCCGAACGAGAAGACTTCTTCCAGCTGTGTATGTGATGGTAGTATTAACTGCAGCTTGGGTTATTTTATTTAACCGGCCATTGTTAACAACGCTACGAGGCGATGCATTATCGTCTATTTTTTATATGAGTAACTGGTGGTTTATTTTTCATAAAGTTTCATATTTTGATAGTTTTGGGTCACCGTCACCATTAAAGAACTTATGGTCACTGGCTATTGAAGAGCAGTTTTATATTGTGTGGCCACTTGTTTTATTGTTGGGTTTAAAATTTATTAAAAAGAGAGGAATTCTTTCTCTATTCATTTTAGCTGGAGTAATGGCCTCAGCTATTCTAATGTCTTTTTTATATGAGCCAGGAGGAGATCCTAGCCGCATTTATTATGGAACCGACACTCGGCTGTTTGCCCTTTTAATCGGCTGTTTACTTGCATTTGCCTGGCCGATGTATCGTTTATCATCAAAAAATCTTCCAGCCGTAGGCAAGCAAGTATTAAACGCGGTAAGTATGGTGAGTTTCTTTGTATTTATTCTCTGCGTATGGAGCGTTGATGAGTATACTCATGCATCTTTTCTTTATCAAGGTGGAATGCTGCTGATTTGTTTAAACGCTGCTGTACTGGTTGCAACGATTAGTCATCCTAGTAGTTTTTTAGGAAAAGCTCTGTCGTTTAAGCCGCTTCGCTGGCTTGGTACTAGATCATACGGCATCTATTTGTGGCATTATCCGGTTATTGTTCTTACAACACCTGTATCCGAGATTGGCCGCCCGGTCTATTGGCATGCGCTGCTACAAGTAGGCCTTACATTTATCATTGCTGAACTTTCTTACCGTTACATCGAAGTGCCTATCCGCACACGCGGCTTTCGCTATTATTTCCGGCACTACCATCCGAGAGAGCTTTTTAAATGGCGTAATCTCTCTCGTTCGAGACAAGCGGTTTTGGGCAGTCTCATTTTCTTTTTGGCGCTGTTTACAGCGGATATGACAAGCTTTGCTATTAGTACGCAGCAAAAGGATGAGACGACAGCGAAAGAGACAGAGGTTAAAATTCAAACGAATCATAAAGAAAATGCTTCAACTTCTGTCAAAGACAAGAACAAAGCGGATGATAAAAAAGCAGAGAACGCGGAAAAGAGTTCCGGGGAAGAAAAATCTGATGCCAAAGAAAAACAGCAGCCGAATTCTTACAGAGATGTTCTTGCGATTGGAGACTCGGTCATGCTGGATATTGCTCCTAATCTTAAAGAGATGCCGCTTAGTATTACGATTGACGGAAAAGTAGGAAGGCAGCTCAATGAAGCACTGCAGCTAACTCCTAGCTATCAAGCATTTAATAATCCGAACAGCGCAGTGATTATTGAGTTAGGAACAAACGGCTATTTTACAAATGAAGAACTTGAACAACTGTTAAAAGCTTTTTCACACGCGGATGTTTACTTAGTGAATACGCGCGTTCCTCGTTCGTGGGAAAGCACCGTGAACAAGAACTTGAAAGCTGCTTCTGAAAAGTTTGATCACGTCACGCTCGTAGATTGGTACTCAGAGGCTTCTAAGCACCCTGAATACTTTACATCAGATGGTGTCCACTTGGTACCTGAAGGATCAAGAGCATTAACAAAATTGATTGAAGAACGTATGAATTTAGAAGTTAAGGCGGAAAGTCGTTCATAATAAGTGAAAAGCTGTACGATGTTTTGTATCACAAACTGATTAAACATGTGTTAAATGAATAGATAAAACAAAAAAAGCTTACATGTGTAAGCTTTTTTTGTTTCAAGAAAGGCGAGAAGAAATATTGCCAGCGATTTCTTGAAGTTTTTCAGGCGTGTATTCGCTTGTATGCTCTTTCCATACAGCACCGAATCCATCGCCTTCCCCATAGCGAGGAATAATGTGCATATGATAATGAAACACGGATTGACCAGCTTTTTCACCATTATTATTTAAGATGTTTAAGCCGATTGGGCTGTATGTTTCTTTAATTGCATTTGCGATTTGAGGAACCACTTCAAACAAATTGCGCGCAATTTCCGGCGTTAGTTCGTGAATGTCTTTTTTATGTACTTTTGGAATCACCAGCGTATGCCCTTTTGTTACTTGACTAATGTCTAAAAAAGCTAATACATGTTCATTTTCAAATACTTTTGCACCTGGGATTTCACCGCGAATAATTTTGCAAAAAATACAGTTTTCATCATGTGTGCTCATTATATTCACCTTCCGTTACCAATATAAATGTATGGGTATACATGTACGTTTATTTTACCACAAAGTAGGAATGCAATCAGCAGACAAGAAATAGCTGCTGGCATTTTATACACAAAAACGGGATGCAAACGATTATGCATCCCGTCATGTGAAGAAGGAAAAAATAGCTTTTAATGCAGCRTATGATCTTTAAGGAACACCTCATTTACGTAATTGCATTGCCTAATGAAACAGTAACTTGAAAAAGTATATTCTCTTTAACAAACACCTCATTTAAGCATTGA
>NZ_JBFULJ010000074.1:0-12057 GCF_056400385.1 Priestia sp. P5_B4 | reverse complement strand
GGCTTTAACAGCGCTGTATGATGTCCAGGAAGAACCAATGGAGAACCTATCGTACGGAACACTCGATTGTTAATAGAAGCCATTTCAGCAATTTGAATAGCTTGAAGCGAAGGATGTAAAATCGCGCCTCCAAGGGATTTGTTGTAAGCTGTACTTCCCGAGGGAGTGGATACGCAAAGGCCGTCTCCTCGGAAGGTTTCAAATCGCTGCCCTTTAATTTCCACGTCCATTACTAAAGAACCTTCTACACTTTTTACCGTACATTCATTCAGAGCTAAGTATCGAGCTTCGCGTCCACCGTTGGTGTAGCGAATAATCACTTCGAGCAGTGGATACTCTACAGTCTGATAGGGTGTCTTTGCAATAGCAATCACCAGCTTCTCAATCTCATCAGGTGTCCAATCTGCGTAAAAGCCTAAATGGCCGGTATGAACCCCAATAAAAGCCGTCTTGTCAAGTCGGTTTCGATAGCGGTGAAACGCGTAGAGAAGCGTTCCATCCCCTCCTACTGACACTACAATATCAGGCTGGTTTTCATCATATTCTAAATGAAAATCTAATAAATACGTTTTCATTTTTTGCATAAGCGTATTTGATATTTGGTTGCCTTTTGATGTAATAGCAAATTTTATTTTCTCCACCTAATTCTCTCCCCCTATCCATCCAATGTACAAAGCTGTTGCTGAGTCATACCTAAGATTCTTCCGCCGATTCTTTTTTTCGTGAGAAAATAGCCTGAGCTTCTTGAATCTCACCTCGTATTTGAGACATTTCTTCATCGAGCTGAGTAGCTGCTTCAGAAGCACGCTGAAGTCGCTTTTTGATATTCTCAGGAAATTTCCCGCTGTACTTATAATTTAAAGAATGCTCAATTGTAGCCCAAAAATTCATAGCCAGTGTACGAATTTGAATTTCCACTAAAATTTTCTTTTCACCTTTAATTGTTTGAACAGGATAACATACGACCACATGATATGAACGATAGCCGCTTTCTTTTTTATGAAGAATATAATCTCTTTCTTCAATCAATTCAAAGTCTGTTCGCTGACGAAGGAGCTCTACGACCGCTTTAATATCGTCCGTAAATTGACACATCATACGGAGTCCCGCAATGTCCTGCATCTCTTCCTCTAAGCGATCGAGAGAAATTCCTTTTCGAGTCGCTTTATCCAAAATACTGGCGATAGGCTTTACTCGTCCCGTCACGAATTCAATAGGTGAATGCGTAGACTTCATATCATACTGTGAACGAATTCCCTTTAATTTCACCTTAAGTTCTTCAACGGCTTGTTTATACGGTGCTAAAAATAAATCCCAATGCCTGATCATTAATAACACCCCCCTTTTTTCTCTCTATTACTTATTTTCTTTATCTAAGAAAACTTCCTCTACTCGTGCTACCATCTCGTCTCCATAATTCACATTTCCTTCGATGTTACTGATGAGATAAGACAGCTCTTCTTTAACGGCTGATAGCTCAATTACTTTCTTATTAATTTCTAAAAATACTTTCATATCTTTATGTAAGACGTGCTTTAAATTTGCCCAAATATTATCACTAAGGCCAACATACATAAATTGATCATTAATATCTACAACATATACAAATGACATGTTATCTGAGTCAACAAGCATTTGTTTTGTATCTTCCAATTGTTCAATTTCCGTCTCAATAGGGTCTGCTTTTAAATGTAATTCATTTGATTTCATCACACAGGTAGTGATGTCAATTCGATTGTGCATAAATAAACTCCTTCCAACTATACAATTCGTTACTATTTTAACACATTCCAGGAACGTTTAATAAAGGTAAAACCTAAACAATCCGTATTTCTTCATTTTCCAAGTTCCCCATATGGATATTCCTGTTAGGAAATGTAGTTTGACTGTCTCAAAAAGTGTGATAAATTAAGATGGAAAGTGCCTTACCAAAAGACCTAAGTTAAAAGGATGATTTCATTGAAACAAGAAATTGAAATTGAATTTAAAAATATAGTAACGAAAGAAGAGTTTGATCGTCTCCGCTCACACTTTCAACTAACTGAAGATCAGTTTGTCTCTCAAGAAAACCACTATTTTGATACACCTGCTTTCTCATTAAAAGACTGCGGGGCTGCCCTGCGAATTCGAAGCAAAAAAGATAAGTCCGTTCTCACGCTCAAACAGCCTCATCAAGAGGGTCTTTTAGAAACACATGAAGCATTAACAAATGAACAAGCTAAAGAATTGCGAGATGGCAGCGCCAAGATTCCGTCAACAATTCAACAGCTTATTACTGATTTACAAGTCGATAGCCATGCGCTAACTTATTTTGGCACTTTGTGTACAAGTCGAGCAGAAATTCCATATAAAAACGGGTTACTTGTACTCGATCATAGCTTTTATCTAGGTGCTGAAGATTATGAACTTGAATACGAAGTAACCGATGCCAATGAAGGAGCAAAATATTTTGAGCAATTGCTTACGGAGCTTGATATTAAAAAGAAACCAACGGAAAACAAAATTCGACGGTTTTACAAGCGAAAGTATACGTTAATGGATGGAGAATAAATTTATGAGCATGAATATTAACAATTACATGTCTTCCGTTCAATTTCCTGGAACTCAGCCATTTTCAGTTAACAACCAGATGCCAACACCTAACGTAATGCTTGGTACAACTTTACTCTCTGTATTTGCTCAGCTTTTTCAAGACTACGTCAATCAAGAGCCTCAAATGAGTACCAATCTTTACTTGAAGGCAGCGCAGATGTTTCCATCTACGGCGGTTCAAATGCAGTCCGAGCCATCTGTTTCTTCCTCAGGTAAGGCAGCGGCTTCACATTCTGCCTTACCTGCACAAAAAAATGAAACGGCAAAGGTCAGTTCTCAGGATGTACAAACGATAATTACAGAAGCAGCTGCACGCTACCAGCTGGATCCTAAACTTATTCGTTCTGTTATTAAACAAGAATCAAACTTTAATCCATCTGCCAAAAGTTCTGTAGGAGCGGCTGGGCTTATGCAGCTAATGCCAGCAACCGCTAAAGCTCTTGGTGTAGAAGATCCGTACGACTCCAAGCAAAATGTATTTGGAGGAGCCAAATATCTTCGACAAATGTTAGATAAATACAACGGAAACGTGAAATTAGCATTGGCGGCCTATAATGCTGGACCAGGTAATGTTGATAAATACGGCGGAGTCCCCCCTTTTCAAGAGACGCAAAAATATGTAAATAAAATTATGTCTTCTTATCTCGTGTAAATGAGCGAAATCATTCACCACTCGAACATGGAATGGCTGTAGTTTGTCGAGGTTACACTATATAAATAGAAGGAAACGTTTGTAAAAGTATTCCTTTGTTTCTCATAATTAGTGATTCGCCACAGCATCATAGACTTTTCTTATGTAAAATTCCACTTTATCTCTTTTCCAGTAGAAGAAGTAAGCGGATAGTTTGAGTTAACGAAATGACACTGCTAAAATTAAGGAAAGTAAAAAACACCAAAGAGTTAAGACGTATATTTCTTATAACAAAGGAGTTATCAACATGAGAGAAAAAATCCACTCCCCTTACGAATTATTAGGCGGTGAACATACGATTTCAAAACTTGTTGATGCTTTTTATACACGCGTTGGAAAACATCCTGAGCTCGCGCCAATTTTTCCTGATGATTTAACAGAAACAGCACGAAAGCAAAAGCAATTTCTGACACAATATTTAGGAGGGCCTTCGTTATACACTGAAGAGCATGGTCACCCTATGCTGAGAGCTAGGCATCTTCCTTTTGAAATTACACCGTCAAGAGCCAAAGCCTGGCTGACGTGTATGCATGAAGCAATGGACGAAATTAATTTAGAAGGCCCTGAGAGAGATGAACTTTATCATCGTCTTATTTTAACTGCCCAACACATGATTAATTCACCGGAACAGACAGATGAGAAAGGATTTTCACATTGAGTAACCTAAATAGCCAATACCCATCCTTGCATCAGCTTTGTCAAGGTTCAAATAAAAAACCGCTTGAAATCTATGTATTTGTTGACCCTCTTTGCCCGGAATGCTGGGCACTCGAGCCTATTCTAAAGAAGTTACAAATAGAATATGGTCAGCTGTTATCCCTCAAGCATGTGCTTGGCGGAAACTTACAGCAATTAAATATTGGAGCACAGCAGAAATTTGAACATATTGCAAAATCGTGGGAGAAAACTGGAAGCCGCTCCGGTATGTCATGTGACGGCAATCTGTGGCTTGAAAACCCAATCGATACTCCTTACGCTGCATCAATTGCGATTAAAGCGGCAGGTCTGCAAGGAAAGAAACAGGGCATTCGCTTTTTGAGAAGACTTCAAGAAGTAGTATTTTTAGAAAAACAAAATGTTACAGAAGAATCTGTCTTAATACAATGTGCAAAACATGTGGGGCTAGATGTTGATGAATTTATAAAAGATTTGCATTCAGATTACGCTGCGAAGGCCTTTCAATGTGATTTAAAAATCACGTCGGAAATGGATGTCGATGAGATTCCAACTCTTGTGTTCTTCAACGAAAAAGTTGAAGAAGAAGGCATTAAGATATCAGGATACTATTCGTACGAAACATATGTACACATCATTAAAGAGATGTTAGAAATTGACCCAGATCCAGCTTGTCTTCCGCCTCTTCGTTCATTTTTAAGCTATTTTCAATTTGTTGCTTCAAAAGAAGTTGCAGTTGTGTATGGTTTATCATTAGAAGAGGCTGAAAAGGAATTGAAAAAACTTCAGCTTCAGCAAGTGGTTGAGAGAGTTCCTGTCAAATACGGCACCTTTTGGAGAAGTACTGAAAAGAGCTGCTAATCATTAAATGTTGATGCTTATCCTAAGCATTAACTAAACAAAAAAGACTTGGCTTTCGCCAAGTCTTTTCGTTTGTCTTAAGACAACAAGGGGATGGGAGAAATTTTTCACGGTCAAACAAAGGGGTATATGTTTGTTTTGTGATAAACTTCACGATTAATACTATAGCAAATTATGTCGACTTTTGGCAACCCCTTTTTTTAATTTTATTCACTTTTTTATAAAAAAACTTCATAAACAGCCAGATTCACTCATATAGTACAACCAATTATGCTTTTAATAGAGGTGTTAACTATGAAAATTGCTGGAATTACTCTAGGGGTTGTTATTCTTTTGGTTTCTTTTTTATTCTATATTTTATCTCTTATGCAGCTTGTCCCTCTCATTATCGCAGGCCCTCTCTTATTTTTAGCTATCCTTATTATTTTTACATTGCTTAACAATCACAACAAATTTCGAGGATTTAAAAAATGAAGCAGGATACAGCTCCTGCTTCATTTTAATTTTATTGATTTAATAAACGTTCCATTTCCGTTAATTTCTCTTCAAATACAGCTAGCGCTTCTTCAATAGGCTGAGATGTTGTCATGTCAACTCCTGCTTTTTTCAACACTTCAATTGGATAATCAGAGCTTCCTGACTTTAAGAAACCTACATAGCGCTCAACAGCTGCATCTCCTTCTTCAAGGATTTGCTTGCTTAATGCCGCTGCTGCACTGAATCCTGTAGCATATTGATAAACGTAGTAATTGTAGTAGAAATGCGGAATACGAGCCCATTCTAATCCAATCTCTTCGTCAATCACTAAGTTGTCTCCAAAATACTTTTTATTTAAGTCATAATATAATTTTGTTAATAATTCAGGTGTAAGCGGCTCTCCGTTTTGAGCACGCACGTGCACATCGTGCTCAAATTCAGCAAACATCGTTTGACGGAATACCGTACCGCGGAATCCTTCTAGATAATGGTTAAGCAAGTACAAGCGCTGCTTTTCATCATCAATCGTTTTTAGTAAATAATCGTTTAGAAGCGCTTCATTACACGTTGAAGCTACTTCTGCCACAAAGATTGAATAATCTCCGTAAGGATATGGCTGCGTTTTTCTTGTGTAATAACTGTGTACAGAATGGCCAAATTCATGGGCTAGTGTAAACAAGTTATTTACATTATCCTGCCAGTTCATTAAGATATAAGGATTGGTGCCATACGTTCCTGAAGAATAAGCACCGCTTCGCTTGCCTTTGTTCTCATGAACGTCTACCCAACGATTTTCAAATCCTTCTTTTAACACGTTAAGGTAGTCTTCACCTAGTGGTTTCAGGCCTTTTAAAATATAATCTTTTGCTTCTTCATAGGTTACTTCCATTTTTACGTCTTTTACTAAAGGCGTATAGAGATCATACATATGAAGCTCTTCAATTCCCAATACTTTCTTACGTAAATCAATATATCGATGCAACAAATGCAAATTATCGTTCACTGTTTTAACTAAGTTATCGTATACTTCTTCTGGAATGTTATTTGTGCTAAGAGCTGAGTGACGAGCTGAATTATAGTGACGAACGCGGGCACTAAAATTATCTTTCTTCACCGTGCCGCTTAACGTACTTGCAAACGTATTTTTAAATTTACCGTACGTTTCGTACACCGCTTTAAACGCTTCTTCTCGTACGCGGCGATCGCTGCTTTCTAGGAAACGAATATAGCGCCCGTGCGTAATTTCTACTTCTTCTCCATTTTCATCTTTAATGGAAGGGAATTCTAAATCTGCGTTGTTTAGCATTCCAAACGTGTTGCTTGAAGATCCTAGCACTTCAGAAGCCTGAGCAAGAAGCGCTTCTTCGCTTTCTGATAAAATGTGCGGACGCTCGCGAGTAATTTCATCTAATGCATGAGCATATAACTTTAGCTCTTTATGTTCCGCCATGTATTGTTTAATTTTTGATTCTTCAATAGACAAAATTTCTGGTGTTACATACGATAGTGCACTTGCAATTTGGGTATAAAGTGTTTTGATGCGATCATTTAACCCTTGATAAAAAGAGTTAGTGGTATCTTGATCGTAGCGCATATGAGCATATGTATAAAGTTTACTAACGCGCATTGTGAGCTCGTCTTGCTCTTGAAGAGCGTCGTATAAAGTTTGAGCGGACTCTCCAAGTTTCCCTTTGAATTTTTCCATTTGGGGAATAAGAGCTTTTACTTCTTCAAATTCTTTTTCCCATGCGTCATCTGAAGCAAAAATATCCTCTAGTTTCCACGTATCTTCTACTTTTATCTCGCTTCTACTTGGTAACTTTTTTACTTTTGATTGTTCACTCATGGTCATCCCTCCATCTTTTTCTACCTGTCTATAACTGTTCGCTTTTTCTAAGGCGAATCCTTTTTATTTCTTTCGTTATTGTATGTTGTTTTAAAAGAATTAATCAAAAGTCAGTACGCTTTTGAAAAAAGGATTCTTTCTTAAGCGTACTGATTTTCAGTGATTATGTCACTTCTTTTGCTTGATTTAACCACCTTTTCATCATTTGTCCATCTTCTAAAAAAGCATCAGATGTTTGCTTTGGAATCGTGTAGGGCCTTCTGATCTTGTATACCCCAGAAGTTATATACGTTAGCATCCCTAGCCGGCATAATACCTCTATATACTCAAACAGGGGCTGTTCCACAGCAACAGGGGCCATTGGCAAAGACCGAAATACAATATGCCTCTTATGAATTCTGTTGAGCCATAGCCGGCCTAACTCTTTTTCTGTAACTAAATCCCCTACTTGCTTGTGCTGCATTAAATCGAGAAGCAGCCACGTTTGCCATACAGTAGCAGACGTTTCAACCATGTATAAAGAAGGCAGCGGCATGCCTGCTTCTGCTGGAATATGGGAGGGAGGAATATTATTCTCATAAAGAGCGTGTAAAAAAGGCTGAAGCTTCTGATTAGGATAAAGGATATAATGCGTTCTCCATGCCTTCTTTTTCTTTATCCACGAAGAGAAAAATTGAGGTTGTGTATGTGTAGAAAAAAGATCATGAAAGGTATGCTCGTGAGGAGAGAGCACTACAAGCTGTGCATAACAAATCTGAGGTGAAAAAGGAATAAGATGTTCAAGTTTCAACAGTTGATTAGTAGAAGGTGAAAAATAAAGAAGTGTGGGCGTATAATCGGAAAGAGTAAGAAACTGCCACTCTTGAAAAGAAAGTTGATACATATAAGTGGATAAGCGCTTCATTCTTTTTGCCCCGATAATCCAAAGGGGCATATAATTTCCTTTCTCATAATGAATAGAACGTTTGGTTAGCGCTGAGTAAGATAAGGAAGCACATTGAAATTCAATTGCATATTTTTGCGAGGGCGTATCTACAAGAAGATCTGGACGCTGCATAATGTCAGAAAGATAACTTTCTAACTCGACTTCAAGATGAGAACTAAACCAGTGAAACAGCTTTCGTTTTCCGTCGAGATGATAATCTGTTTCACCTTCATGCTGAGCGACGCACGTTTTTTTCAGGTGCGCAAAATGAGGGATTTTTTTTGTACCTACCTTTAACTGTACAGGGGATTGACAAGAGGGACAGTAGAACTGCTTTTCTTTTTTCCACTGCTTAAGCTGTTCAAGCGAAAAGCGCTGAGCTAGTGAAATGAGGCCTTCTTCTGTTTGGGCAACTAACAATCGTACATTTCTCCTTCCTATAATAGCGAGCTATATTCTTGTATTCGACACCTTTCTACTAAACCCTTTTCTTTCAGAAAAAAACCACATTGCACCGTACGCAATGTGGTTTACAGCGATTATAATAGCGGTGAAAGCAAACGAGCTGTTGACTCAAATAGCCGCTGTATAAATGGCCGCTTTTCAAAGTCTTTAAAGTGAAGCTCACTCGTTTCTTCTAAATCTTGCATATATTCATATACGAGCTTTTGAGTACTAGCTGTCCGATATAAAAAAGCATTTACTTCAAAATTCAAATGAAAGCTTCTCATATCCATGTTAGCTGTTCCAATAGAGGCAATTTCTCTATCAACAATCACAATCTTGCTGTGCATAAATCCTTTTTTATACTCGTAAATTTTCACACCTGCTTCTAGCAGCTCCGGAAAATAAGAGCGTGATGCATGAAAAACAATTTTTTTATCGGGCTTCTGAGGTACAAGAAGCCTTACATCTATACCGCTTAGAGCAGCTACTTTGAGGGAAGTAAAAATATCTTCATCAGGTATGAAGTAGGGAGAAGCAATCCAAATGGACTCTTTCGCAGACGTAATCATCGAAAAAAATAAGTGTTTGATAATTTCCCACTCACGGTCTGGTCCGCCGGCAATCATTTGAACACCGCCGCACTTTTCCATATCAATGTCAATTAAATCCGGTGATAGATACGTTTGAGTAAGCATCGTCTGACCTGTCATATAATACCAGTCCTGCAAAAAAATAAGCTGCAATGAACGGACTGCCTCACCCTTCACCATCAAATGGGTATCTCTCCAAAAGCCAAAATGCCGACTTTTCCCGAGATATTCATCACCAATGTTCAAACCTCCTACAAATCCAATTGTTCCATCAATGACTACAATTTTACGATGATTACGGAAGTTGATTTTATTATTGAGAAATGGCAGTCTGACCGGCAAGAATGGAATCATTTCTACGCCCGCGTTTCTTAACTCGTGAATATAATGCGGTGAAAGCTGAAAACTGCCCACGGCATCGTACAAGAAACGTACATAAACTCCTTCTTGTACCTTCTGAATTAAAATATCTTTAATTTGTTCTCCTAAGTGATCATGTCGTACGATGTAATACTCTAAGTGGATATGATGCCTTGCATGCTTTAATGATTCCATAATTTCGTGAAACGTCTCTTTTCCATTCGTCAATGCGCGCGTATCTGATGAAAAAGAAATTGGACTCTTGCCAAGCCTGACGGCTAGCTTCAGCATTTGCTTTCTACTGGTACCCAACTGTTCAAAGTGATTTTCTAATATACCGGAATCTCTTTCCATCTTTAAAAGCACCTGTTCATCCAGCTTTGCTTTTTTAGCAAATAAACGCCGTTTTCGCGTATTGCGTCCAAATAATAAATAAAAAAAGAACCCTATTACCGGGAAACCGCCTAATACTACGAGCCACGTTAGCGTTTGAGTTGGATGACGGTTTTCTAATGAAATAACAAGACCGATGAAAACAACACTAATCGTAATTAAGATACTTAGCACGCCAATAAATTTACCGTCCCAATACCCTTTTGTAAAATAAAGCAAAGCAATAATACCAATAACAAAAATTAAAAGCTGTAATCTATTTTTCAACTTGTTTTCACCTATCCTAAAACCAATCTTTCATCATTAATAACAGGTCTCTATACCGTTATTATCCTCAAACTTGTTATTTTAACACTACACTTTCCCGTGTAGGAACCAGCCGCCTGCTTTTTCCACCTAAATTGTTCGATATGAGCGGAGGGCATTTCCAAAAAAGAGAGCAAAACAAAGACCGATTTCATATACATGAAATCGGCTGCTATTATCGTAAAGGAAAATACTGCTTTACTTGTTCAAGTGCATTTTCACTGATTAATTCTTTTCCATATTCCATTAAACGATGAACTGTTACATTTGATTCATTTGCATATTCTAAAATGATACTTAAAATGTTATCAATTTCAGCTACAAAGTCTTCATCATCTGTAAACTCAACGTATAAATAATATTTTCCTTCAAACACGTACATGCTGTTGATGATATCATCTAACTCTAAATGGTGACTTAAGGAAATTAAATGTTCTAAGTCTTGAAAGCGTGCGACGAACTGTAGCCCTTCGTCTTCTATAATTTCTTCTTCAAAATCAGCTTTTTTATTTTGATTCGCTTGATGATCAAGCAACGCTTCAATTTTTCCATCTACAGGGATATCGATTTTATCATTTTCACCAACAGGTACTTCGAACTTTTGACCGTCTTTTGAAACTTGTGCTCTTGTTACAATAACCTCTAGCCCCTTCTCAAGCGCATGTACTTGAATCCAAAGAGGACCTTCTGCTACAAACTCTTCTTCTTGATGAATTTCGTCCATCATCTCCCAGAATAGCTCTTCACTGCGCTCACGGCTAAACCAAATTTCATTGCGATCAAATCCACGTTCTTCAATATCTACGTAAGTGACAAAGAATTTTACTGTGTTTTCATTAATGCGTTCGATTTCCATTATCATCTCTCCCTTCGGAAAAATCAGTGAAGGTAATCCGGCCATTTCGAACATTACCCCTAAACGATGAAGGGACTATTTTACCCCCGTGTTAAAGCAATATTACATGTACTTTCTCACTTTGTAAAGCATTCTAACTTGGGATATACAAGCATACACTATTTGAGTGAACCTTGTATATCTATTTTATGACAAAATGCGAAAGAAAGGAAATAAAAAATACTCTGACAACTCATAGCCAACTTACACCTTACTTTGTTATATACATAATCTCTTTACCCTATGAACGCTTTTTGTTAAAAATGAACACAGATAAAGCAATATGAGCTACTTATCCTTACATATTGGGAGGGAAGACTATTGGATTTAGAATTAATAACCTCCATTCTTCTTATTATCGGTATCGATATTGTATTAGGTGGAGACAACGCTATTGTTATTGCCTTAGCAAGCCGCAACTTACCTGAATATCAGCGAAATAAAGCTATTTTTTTAGGGACTGGCTTAGCTGTGATCGTTCGGATTGTACTTACTATTTTAGCTGTTTATTTACTAACTATTCCTTACTTGCAGCTCATCGGCGGTTTTTTATTAGTGATCATTGCCTTTAAGCTTCTTGTATCAGAAGGTGATGATGCATCTTCAATCCGTGCAGGCGTGACATTAGGCGCCGCTGTAAGAACGATCGTATTTGCTGATATTGTAATGGGACTAGATAATGTAATAGCTGTAGCAGGCGCAGCTCATGGAAATATTATCTTGGTCGTTACCGGATTACTCGTATCCGTCCCCATTATTGTTTGGGGAAGCAAGCTTATTTTATATTTGATGGAACGATTTCCCCTGCTCGTTTATGGGGGAGCAGCTATTTTAGCTTATACTGCTGGAAATATGATTGGACATGAAAAGAACTTACATTCATTCTTTGCAGCCCATACATCTCTAGGAACATTTATTCCGTTTATAACAATTGCTGTTGTGCTGATAAGCGGCATGGTTGTTAATAGCTTTCGTTCAACTAAATGATAAAGAAAAGGC
>NZ_JBFULJ010000073.1:0-12077 GCF_056400385.1 Priestia sp. P5_B4 | reverse complement strand
ATAATACGGCCTGCCGATTCATGAAAAGGTACCACTTCGGTTTCAGCGTAAAAAGCATCGCGAGGTGTTAAAGCCAATACAGGAATATCAGGCAATAAAATAGCCGGTTTTGCCGTTGTCTCAGAAAGATTATGGAATTTTGCAGATAACTCACGCAGAGCCATGATCAGACGTGAAAGGTCTTCTTCTGTATCTCCAGGCGTGATAATACATAGAATATTATAAAGGTCAGACATTTCAACTTCGATATTATGAGCTTCACGCATCCATTTTTCTACGTCATAGCCCGTAATCCCTAAATCTGAAACAGAAATAATTAATTTAGTAGGGTCTAAATCATACGTAGCTTTTGTCCCTAAAATTTCTCTGCCTATACATCGGATATGCTCAATGGTATTAATTTCTCTTCGTGCTTTTTCAGCAAGAGAAATTGCACGTTCAGCCAGCTCTTTTCCTTCTGTAGCTAATCGTTTTCGTGCAACATCTAAAGAAGCCAGCAGCAGATAAGATGTTGATGTTGTTGTCAGCATGCTTAAAATAGACTGTACACGTTTTGGAGAAATTAAGCCTTCGCGTATGTTTAGAATTGAACTTTGCGTCATAGAGCCGCCTAATTTATGCACGCTTGTTGCTGCCATATCTGCGCCGGCCTGCATAGCAGACAAAGGCAAATCATCATGGAAGTGAATATGAACGCCGTGAGCTTCATCAACAAGTACAGGAACTTGATACGAGTGGGCAATTTCTACGATTTTACGAAGGTCTCCGGAAATTCCAAAATAAGTTGGATTGATAACAAGCACTGCTTTTGCTTCAGGGTGCTGCTTTAAGGCTTTTTCTACAGAGTCCGATGTAATACCGTGAGAAATGCCAAGATTTTCGTCAATTTCAGGGTGAATAAAAATAGGCGTAGCTCCTGAAAAAACAATCGCACTCATAACAGATTTATGCACGTTTCTAGGAACGATAATTTTATCTCCAGGCCCACATGTCGCCATGACCATTGCCATAATTGCTCCGCTCGTTCCTTGAACAGAGAAAAAAGTATGGTCAGCACCGAATGCTTCTGCAGCTAAATCCTGCGCTTGTTTGATAATGCCTTTTGGCTGGTGAAGGTCATCAAGAGGACCGATATTAATTAAATCAATGGATAAAGCATCATCGCCAATAAATGAGCGGAATTCAGGATCCATTCCATTTCCTTTTTTATGTCCAGGGATATGGAATTGTGTTGGGTTTTTCTTAGCGTGATTAACCAATCCAGTAAATAATGGAGTTGAAAATTGAGAAGACAACTTTGCTATACACCTCTTTTATCATAAATTGTCAGTCCCTCTAAGCAAAGCTTAGAGGGACTTTGATTGTTTTTTTATCAAATTACAGCATTCAATTTTATATACCAAAAACTAGTGGCTGTTGAATTCTACATATTAAAATATCACATCTTTTTTCTATAAAAGAAATTCAACAGAAATGCTATTCGGCAGTTTTCTTGATTTTAACCATTATATAAATGAATGAAACGTGTATGTTTACTACTGTTTGATAATATAAATACAATTTTTAGTTAAAAAATACAAGTAATTGTAAACTGCTTATTACTCATGATTTTATAGTTCTTTATGTTTTGAAAATCCCCATAAAACAAAAGAATTATAGCACTTATTAACCCATTTGCAAAGATATTTTAAAGAGAAAATAAAAAGAAAAAAAAGGAGAAATTCTTTTGTGTGAAAAGAGAATAAATTTTGTGTACATTATAGATTGTGATAGAGTTAAGAATATAGATATACATAGATTGAAGAAATAAATGGAGTGATGAGAAGTGGAATATCAATACCCTATCTCCCTTGATTGGAGTACAGAAGAAATTATTGATGTAGTGAAGTTTTTTGAAAGCATTGAACGAGCTTATGAAAAAGGTATTGAGCGTGATCACCTAATGGCAGTCTATCGCCGATTTAAAGAAATTGTGCCAAGTAAAGCAGAAGAAAAAACAATCTGTAACGATTTTGAAGATCAAAGCAAATACTCTTCTTATCGAACGATTCAAAAAGCAAAGGCTGCTTCTTCTGGAGACATCATAAAAATGTAAAAAATGGAGCCAAGCTTGGCTCCATTTTTTTTATATCAATTCGTTAAAATTATGCATATGCTTTTTTAGTTAGTTCATATAATGGAGTTACCGTATGAAATGTTTGTTCAATACGAGCTATCCATTCTTCGCCGTTCATTGCAATCGCTTCTTCTTTTGGAATTGTAATACCGCATAGGATCTCAGCTTTTTTAACCGTCTCTAGACGTTCAAACAAACTCTCTAAGTCTTCAGAAGATAAGTCGCCCATTTTGTCACTATCAGGTTTTGTATGATCTTTTGACCAAACAAACGAGGCTGGGATATTTTGACGAATCTCCTCAATGTTTTGTTTTAGCAGCTTTCCAAATTGTTCTTTAATAGGTGATTCGTAAATGACGGCGAACCACACAAAGACATGTGTTTCCCAAAGGCCAATTTGAAAATGAGGGAGCTTTTTATATCCGCGTTTACTGTTAGCAAAGGCTACCCACGTATCTGCTGGCGGGTTAACTGTTCTTCGTGCATGTTTGGCAATGTGTACGAACATTTCATCTCCACACAGTGAAGAAAGAGTAGGAGCAAAATGATTGCTCAATTGTTCGAATTTTGGGCGTATCGTTGTCTTGATGGCTTCCATACGTGCATCAAGTCCCTCGATACGGAATACGTTAAAGTCATCTTGTGAAAATCCTGAGAATGCCATGTGAAACCTCCGTTTTTTAGTGAATATGTATAGCTGCTGTGCATCTATGCAAGTAAGTATGATTTACGCGAAGATTCTACCACATGAAAAGCATAAACACCAATTAATTCGCATATGCTTGTCAAAACGTGTCTATCATTTTTTTATAGGTAATCACACAATTTAGTTACATGAGATTAGGTTTCGACATAGACTATATCAATCAAAATATCTGAAAATTTAGTTTTCTATAAGCGGGTTCAATAATTTGAGAGGGGTGTTTGAAACATGAAACAAGTGGTGAATATGTATAAGAAGAATGATGGACAAAAAAGATTAGGTGTAATTCGTTTGGAGTTAGATTACGAGTTAGCGACGTTATATGAAGCCATGATGGAGAATAATGAGGAACAAAAACAAAAATGTAAGCGAAAGCTCGAGAAACTTCGTGAAGAAATGATATCTCTTCAGTAGCAGATACGGGAATAAAATAGAACAAATAAGGGTAAACTGTAAAAAAGGATTAAACTGAATGAGCAGATTCATAAGTGGTAACAGAGCACGTGGGAGAAGAAGCGGCAGTTCTTCTCCCACGTGCTCTGTTAATTGACATCTTGCAGAGGTTTTTTTAAGCTTAAATAAGAGACGTATTTTTGAGGGGGAATTGAGATGACGCAACGCTGGAAAGAAATCGATACATACGTTAAAGAGTGGCTAAAAGAAGCTGGACAAAAAATTCAACAGTCGTTTAGTAAAGAACTTCTCATTCAAACGAAATCGAATCCAAATGATTTAGTAACAAATATGGATAAAGAAATCGAACAGTTTTTTATCTCAAAAATCAATGAAACCTTTCCGGAACATCATATTCTCGGAGAAGAAGGATATGGAGAAGAGCTTGAATCAGAAGAAGGAACGATTTGGATTATCGATCCAATCGACGGGACGATGAACTTTGTTCATCAGCAGCGGAATTTTGCTATTTCTATCGGTATATTTGAAAATGGTGTAGGACAAGCAGGCTATATTTATGATGTTATTCATAATGAGCTGTATCATGCTTTAAAAGGACAGGGCGCGTTTATGAATGACATCCAATTGCCGAAACTTGAACCTGTACCAGTTGAACAAGCTATTATTAGCCTAAATGCAACATGGGTAACTGAGAACCGCCGTATTGATCCTTCCGTATTAAGTCCGCTTGTGCGTAAAGTAAGAGGGACCCGTTCATATGGATCCGCAGCTATTGAGCTTGCTTACGTAGCGGCTGGACGCTTGGATGGATACATTACTCTACGTTTGGCTCCATGGGACTTTGCTGCCGGTAAAGTATTGATTGAAGAAGTTGGAGGAGTTATGACGGATTTAGAAGGAAAGCCGTTAGAAATTCTTGAAAAAAGCAGTGTATTTGTAAGCAAACCAACATTACATGACGAAATCTTTCGTACGTACCTTGAAGGAAAGTGGAATAAATAAAATAGAAGTGAAGACTTACGTGTAGTCAAAGAATTTTGTGATGAAAAAACGTCATGAACCATTTTGATGTTGCAAATGGCCATGACGCTTTCAATCATCGCAAAAAAATTACAGCTGCCCTTTTTCTCGCATTTTTTTCTTAGTCGTAAAGCCAAGGCCCATTACAACAATTAAAGCTGCGATAGCTAAAATGACCCCGAGAGCGCTTCCTTCTCCGATAAATATGCCGATTGACATAATTGCCGCAGTTGCGATAAATGCATATAAAACAAATACCCACTTAATGTTTCTCATGTTGATTCCTCCCATTTATAACGGATATTTATAGTGTACAACAAAATCATTCTGCAATTCTAGAGTTAGTGTGATATAATAGCTTAGTTATTACAAGCATAGGAGTGAAATGCGTGAACATTCGTAAAGATTTACGTAATATTGCCATTATTGCCCATGTAGACCATGGGAAAACAACGTTAGTAGATAAATTATTACATCAGTCCGGAACATTCCGTACTAATGAGCATGTTGAAGAACGTGCGATGGATTCAAATGACCTTGAGCGTGAGCGTGGAATTACAATTTTAGCGAAAAACACAGCTATTAATTATAAAGATACGCGTATCAACATTATGGATACGCCGGGACATGCTGACTTCGGTGGAGAAGTTGAGCGTATTATGAAAATGGTAGACGGTGTTCTACTTGTAGTAGACGCATATGAAGGGTGTATGCCTCAAACTCGCTTTGTATTGAAAAAAGCATTAGAGCAAAACTTAACGCCGATTGTTGTTGTTAACAAAATTGACCGTGACTTTGCTCGTCCAACTGAAGTAGTGGATGAAGTAATTGACTTATTTATTGAACTAGGTGCAAGCGAGGAACAAATTGAGTTCCCTGTTGTTTATGCTTCAGCAATCAACGGAACGGCTAGCACGAATCCTGAAAAGCAAGATGAGAACATGTCATCTCTATTTGACTCAATCATCGAGCACATTCCAGCACCGGTAGACAACAGCGACGAACCACTTCAATTCCAAGTGGCAATGCTTGACTACAATGACTATCTTGGTCGTATCGGTGTAGGTCGCGTATTCCGCGGAACAATGAAAGTAGGCCAGCAAGTTGCATTAATGAAGCTTGACGGTACGGTAAAACAATTCCGTGTAACAAAATTATTCGGTTTCCTAGGCTTAAAGCGTGTTGAAATCGAAGAAGCAAAAGCAGGAGACCTGATCGCTGTATCAGGAATGGAAGACATCAACGTAGGTGAAACCGTATGTCCGTTTGACCACCAAGATGCACTGCCAATTTTACGTATTGATGAACCTACTTTACAAATGACGTTCTTAGTAAACAATTCACCGTTTGCTGGTCGTGAAGGTAAATTTGTTACATCTCGTAAAATTGAAGAGCGCTTAATGTCTGAACTTGAGACGGATGTAAGTTTACGCGTGGAAAATACTGATTCACCGGATGTATGGGTTGTTTCAGGACGTGGAGAACTTCATTTATCTATTTTAATTGAAAATATGCGTCGTGAAGGATATGAGATTCAGGTATCAAAACCTGAAGTAATCGTTCGTGAAATTGATGGCGTTCGCTGTGAGCCAGTTGAACGTGTGCAAATCGACGTACCTGAAGAACATACGGGTTCTATTATGGAATCAATGGGTGCTCGTAAAGGTGAAATGGTTGATATGATTAACAACGGCAGCGGTCAAGTTCGTCTGATCTTTATGGTTCCTGCACGTGGTTTAATCGGTTATACAACTGAGTTCTTATCGTTAACTCGTGGATTCGGTATCATTAACCATTCRTTTGATAGCTACCAACCAATGCAGCAAGGTCAAGTTGGAGGTCGCCGTCAAGGTGTGCTTGTTTCTATGGAAAGCGGTAAATCATCTACTTATGGAATCCAAGGCGTAGAAGACCGCGGTACAATTTTCGTTGAGCCAGGTACAGAAGTATACGAAGGTATGATCGTAGGAGAACACACTCGTGAAAATGATATCGTTGTTAACATCTGTAAAATGAAGCAAATGACAAATATGCGTTCTGCGAATAAAGATCAAACAACAGGTATGAAAAAACCTCGTATTATGTCTCTAGAGCAATCACTTGAATATTTAAACGAAGATGAATATTGTGAAATCACACCAGAATCTATTCGTCTACGTAAAAAAGTTCTTGATAAAAATGAACGTGAAAAAGCAGCGAAAAAGAAAAAATACGCTGACACGAAATAATAAAAAAAGTAAGTCGTTAGCTCTATCTGCTAGCGGCTTGTTTTTTATCTATTATATCAGAATTTTCTATTTTTTGAAAGCGTTTTATAAAAGAGGGATTTGGAAAGGAAAAAGGTGGCTTATATCGAATAATGTAAAGTAAGGAATAGGGGGAAGAAATATGGATGTAAAAGAACACCTTTCATTTTTTGCAGCTCTGTATCAAGTAGATGAACATGCAAAAATAGGAATGTGGCTGTTATACTTTACCATTTTAGGGCTATCTGTTCTCGTGTACAAACTCGGGTTTGCAAAGAAGCTACCGCTTTTAAAATCTATGGTTATTTATCTATTTTTAGCTTTTGGATGTACGATCTTAACGTTTTTAGGCATTTTTTTACCTGTAGCTGAAGGGCTTGTGGTTGCAGCGCTTGTATTAATTATTTATAAAATACGGCTGTATCAGGCTAAGAAGCAAAACTCCACGTTGGGTTCATAAAAGACTACATAAAAAGACGCTTGTAGCTACAAGCGTCTTTTTAGTATGGTATAGCCGAAGGCAAGAGCGGCTGCGAAAATTAAATGGCCAGCTGTCCAATAAAAAATCGCTACTGCATCCTCCACCGCAGGCGTAGGCTTGAGCGCAAGCAGCGTCAATGGAAAATACAAAGGAATGGTTGGAAGTGTTAATAAAAAAGAACACAATACGATTTTTCGAATAGACATATTATTTAATTTACCTACTATGTAAACAAAAACGATCCCAATTGCAGCGGCAATGAATAAATGAAAAACAAACTCTACCCATTCAGGCCATTGAATAGGGCCAATGATAGGAATAAAATCAACATTTAATAAAAGGGTATAAACTTGTTTGCCGGTTAGCCATTCTATCCATTTTAAACATAACCCAAGGATAATCCCGCTTAACATGCCAATACTTATTCCTAATCGGAGCACCTTACCAATCCTCCTCTGTCTTTTTCGATTCATATAGTTTAAAGTTTCCAGTAGCTATGCGTTCTTTTGTTCGTTTTTCAATCCGTTCAGAACATTCATTGCACATATATGTATGGATAGGACGGTTGCGCAGTCGTTTTGCCACGAGCGTTTCATCCTCAATTGTTTCAATTTTATCGCACATGACACATTGTACTCTCATTTCTATCACCTCAACTTCTCTATACATCATTCTAGCCGAAAATTCTTGTTTTATAAAGTTTTTTTGCGGTGCTATCTCTCAGTAGAAAAGGAACGATAAGAAAACATTCCTAAAGAAGCAGGTAATTTTGCTTGTTAGCTCGAAAATAGTAACTAGTAAGTACATAAACAGTAGGAGGGATGAAAATGGCCAACGAAGTCGAGACTCAACTAGTAGATGCATTATACGATGAGCTACAGACAGAGAGATTTGCAACCATTTCAACTATTGATTTTGAAACAAACGGTCCAAATGTTAGTGCCATTTCGTGGTTAGTAGCTCCGACTAAACAAAAAATTCGATTTGCCGTAGATGTCAAATCGAGGATTGTAGAAAACATTAAACATACGAATAAAACAGTGGTAAATATTCTTGCTAATGAATCATGTTACTCAATCAGCGGAATAGCTGAGGTAGTGCAAGAAAAATTAGAAGGAGTAGCTTTAAAGCTGACGCTAATTGAACTAGATATTAATGAAGTAAGAGATGTCATGTTCTATGGTTCTAAGATTTCAGTAAACCCTTCATATGAAAAGACCTATGATCCAGTAGCAGCTGCTAAACTCGATAAGCAAGTAATTGAAGCGATAAAAAAAGCTTAGCAGCAGCCTGCCGCTAAGCGACTTTCTTATTCATTTTTTTGAAGGTGATTATTAGATTGTTTTTCCTGCTCATTCTTTAAATTTTGCTCTTGTTTATTATTTAATTTTTGATTGTTTGTATCTGTTGAGCTAGGATTTCGGCGAATTTCTTCTGCAAATTCGGGCATCACTCGGTTTACAATGGCTGCTAATTCATCTAAAAATCCTGTAACCGGCCGACCTTTGCGAATTTCATTTCCAATTTGTTTTAGCCGAGCGACCGTATCAGGATCTGCAATAACAACAGAATTAGCACCGTACGGATCAGCTTTCAGACCTTCGGCAACTGTATATTTGATTGAACTTACTTCTGAACGATCAATATCTTTGCCGACGTCAATGCCTACGATTGCATACTTACCGAGCACAATGGCAGTAGCATCATTTACATTCGGAACGCTTGAAGCCAGTTCAACTAAATGAGCTGATATTTCATTAGCAGTACGCTTGTGAGAGCGTTCAGGAGATGAATTTTTGACCTGTACAATTCGATCTGTTTTTTGCCCTTCTTCAACGTCTGCTTGGTTATTGTTGCAGCCGGTTAGTGTAATAAAACATAAGCTAATGGATAGAAAAAATTTGTTCATGTGGGAGACTCCTCCTTATGAATGACTCATTTTTTGTAGTAATTTGTATTTAGTTTCTAATAGTTCTTCTATCTTTATACACGTGTTCATATATTTAAAGAAAATGGTCCGTCCATTTAAGGTCACTTCACACATGTGCGTTACATAGTATATAAATGGATGGGTGCCTTGTTTCACTCCTTACAGGAAAAACAATCGGAGTAGGAGGCTGAATTATTGGGAAAAATTTATGTATTAGATACGAATGTTTTATTACAAGATCCGCATTCAATTTTTTCATTTGATGATAACGAAGTAGTGATTCCGGCCGTTGTGCTAGAAGAAGTTGATTCGAAAAAAAGAAATATGGATGAAGTCGGACGAAATGCAAGGCAGGTATCCAAACTCATTGATAACTTGAGACAACATGGAAAGTTATATGAGAAAATCCCTTTAGAAAATGGGGGCCATTTGCGAATTGAACTCAATCATCGCTCTTTTCAACAACTTCAAGAAATCTTTGTGGAAAAAACAAATGATAATCGAATTTTAGCTGTTGCTAAAAATCTATCTCTTGAAGAGGAAACAAAAGAAGATGGACGTGAAGTGATACTAGTGAGTAAAGATGTGTTGGTACGTGTGAAGGCTGACGCAATCGGCTTAAGAGCAGAAGATTTTTTAAGTGATCGAGTAGTGGAATTCAATAGTATTTATACTGGCTTTTCGGAAGTCTATATTGCAAAAGAACTGCTGAGTCAATTTTACGAAAAAGGAGAGCTGCTAACGTCTCAAATTGCGAACCACTCCTTTTTTGCAAATCAATTCTTAGTGATGAAAGATGCATTTGGGGGATCCGGATCAGCCATCGGCATTGTCGATCAAACAACAACGAAAGTAAAAAAGCTTTTATTTGAATATGATCATATCTGGGGAATCAAACCTCGAAATGTTCAGCAAATTATGGCTTTAGAACTTCTTCTTAGAGACGACGTTCAACTGGTCACGTTAATTGGAAAGGCAGGTACGGGTAAAACGCTGCTTGCTTTAGCTTCAGGACTTATGCAGACGGAAGATCTAGGATGTTTTAAAAAGCTACTTGTAGCTCGTCCAATTGTTCCTTTAGGGAAAGATATTGGATTCTTGCCAGGAGAAAAGCAGGAGAAGCTTCGTCCATGGATGCAACCAATTTATGATAACCTAGAGTACTTATTCAACACTAAAAAACCTGGAGAACTGGATGCGATTCTAGCGGGGCTCAGTTCAATAGAAGTGGAAGCCTTGACGTATATAAGAGGCCGAAGCATTCCGGAGCAGTTCATTATTATTGATGAAGCGCAAAATTTAACGAAGCATGAAATTAAAACAATTTTAACAAGGGTAGGGGAAAAGAGTAAAATTGTCCTTATGGGAGATCCGGCTCAAATTGATCATCCTTATTTAGATGAGTATAACAACGGATTAACGTACGTAGTTGAAAAGTTTAAAGAGCAAAAAGTATCGGGCCACGTCCGGTTAATCAAAGGAGAGCGCTCCGGGCTAGCACAATTAGCAGCTGATATTCTTTAAAAGAAGCGGGGTTCCTTTTGGAACCCCGCTTTTTTTGTTATGTAACGATGATTTCTTCCACATATTTAATAGGGTTATTTCGGTTGGATCCGTCAGGTAAATAGACATAGATAGGCCCATCTTCTCTAAGAGGATTTCCATCTTGGCTGAAACCAAAGATTAGTTTTTGTGCTTCTTCTAATGAAAAAGAAATCAGTGCGTCTTTTGTTTTAAATGAAACGTTGGTAGCTTCTTCAGTAGGTGAAGCGTTAGCTAGAAAAGGTGCAAATAAAATGCCGAATGTTCCATTTACTATCTCCTGTTTTTTGAATTTCTTTTCAGTTTTTAACGTAGGAGGAAAGACGGCTCCCTCTTGAATTTCACGGTCCCAATGCTTCGAAACAGCCTTTGTGTACGCTTCTGTTTCGTCTTTTTGCTCCGGTGGATGTTCAAAGAAAACCTCCATATCGAGCTTGCGGTCATCGAAAATCCACACGCTTGGGTCGAGTGTCAGCGTATATTTTACTTTTCCTTTTAACATAATAATTGAATTCATCATAAATGCCCCCTTGCTAAAAGTATAAGCGCTTTCTACTTATTTGTCACTTTGATGAAAAAATTTAGTTGAGAGTGATTCTCGTATGATATAATGTAAAKGTCAACGAAAGTGCGAAATTTCCTACATCTATGGTAACGGTTTTGAGAAAGTAACAGTATAAAAAAGACGGCCAGCCTCACGGACATGTTTATCCTTGCTTTTTTGGAGCATAGCCTTTAAAATTGAGAGATAGATTAGGTAATCGCTCGCGAACGGAGGGATTGAGTTTGACGCCTGAGACAATGATAGATCATCGTGAAAAAGCGTATGCGTTGTTAAAAGCTGATGCAGATAAGATTTTGCAATWAATTCAAGTTCAAATGGATAACTTAACAATGCCACAATGTCCTCTTTATGAAGAGGTTTTAGATACACAAATGTTTGGTTTATCAAGAGAAATTGATTTTGCAGTTCGTCTTGGTTTAATTGATGAACGTGTTGGAAAAACATTGCTAGACCGCCTCGAGCGTGAACTTTCTGCACTGCATGAAGCGTTTACAAAAAAATAAAAATCACGCGATCGAAACTCAAACTATATACAAACGTAGTTTGAGTTTTTTATTACAGGTGGTTGAAATTTCCTAATTTACTCAAATTTGTACATAAAAAATGAAACGAAACAGAAACACGTCATTTTTAAAGGAAGAGGGTTATGGTAAAAAAAATATTTAGGCATTTTGACTATTCAATTGTAATTCCAGTGCTGCTTCTTTGTGCGGTTGGACTAGTTATGGTTTACAGTTCAAGTATGATTGTAAGTATTACAAGATATCATACGTCAAGCGATTTCTTTTACAACAGACAAAAAATGTGGCTTGCTTTTACGCTTGTATTGTTCATTTTAACAATGCTAACACCTTACAAGCTGTATCCTAAAATACTGCCTTATGCGATTCTAGGCATTTTTGTACTGCTTTTGCTTGTGTTTGTAATGGGACATACGAGTAACAATGCGCAAAGTTGGCTGCAGCTTGGCGGGGCAAACATGCAGCCGGCTGAGTATGCCAAGCTCGTTGTCATTTTATACTTATCGTATGTTTTGTCTAAAAGGCAAGAGTATATTGAC
>NZ_JBFULJ010000072.1:0-12165 GCF_056400385.1 Priestia sp. P5_B4 | reverse complement strand
ATAAATAATGGTCGTCTGCAGCTTCTGATGAAGCTTACTAATTTCAGCTCGCATTTGTACGCGAAGCTTCGCATCAAGGTTAGATAAAGGCTCATCCATTAAAAAAATTTGGGCATTCCGTACAATGGCTCTTCCTAAAGCCACCCGCTGACGCTGCCCTCCTGATAACGCTTTTGGCTTGCGTTTTAAATAGGGTTCTAAGTCCAAAATACGAGCTGCTTCACGAACGCGCTCATCAATTTCTTGTTTTGGGACTTTGCGGAGCTGCAAGCCAAATGCCATGTTGTCGTAAACTGTTAAATGAGGGTAAAGCGCGTAGTTTTGAAACACCATTGCAATATCTCGGTCCTTAGAAGGTAAATCGTTTGCACGATCTCCATTAATAAGCAATTCTCCTTCTGTTATCGATTCAAGGCCAGCGATCATTCGAAGGGTAGTGGATTTGCCGCACCCTGAAGGTCCTACAAATACAATAAATTCTTTGTCTTGAATATGAAGATTGAAATTATCAACTGCAAGACTATCTTTTCCGTATTTTTTATACACATGCTGTAACTGCAGTTCTGCCATTTTTTCTCCTTTCAGCAGGCTTTTTAAAAAATAAAAGCCTCTAATTGCACAGACGGATGATACGTGTATCTGGCAATTAGAGGCTATCGGTTGACCGGTAAGCCTGTATTATATAGTTTTGAGTGATTGAATCTGTAAGTAATCTTAAAATATATTATTCCTATATGTCAAGTGAGAATTAAAATATTTTAATAAGTTCGATTATTTTCTTAAATGAAAGAAGCCACTTATTAAGCTAGAGATGCTGGTTTTGAGAATAAAATAAACAGCTGGTGTATAGAATGATAGTATTCACTTTTATAGTAAGCACTACAGAGAGAGGATGTTTATAAATGGATAGAAACACGGAGTTCACTATGATTCGTCAAGCGTTGGAAAACAGCTATCATTTAATGCAGCAGGGAATAGAAGTAAGCGGAGAGACGCTTACTCAGCTGGAACAAGCAAAAGCCGAGTATGAAGCGGCCTTTTTATTGTCTCAGTCCACGGACTCAAAATTCCGCTGTAATTAATTTTTAATAGCACTTATTCCGTTTGCGTTCTATACACTCAGCTTTTATACAAAAAGGTTCTGTCCTTACAGGCAGAACCTTTTTTATGTTCAGCTCTTTTTATTGACATTTTAGATAAAGTAGTCAATAATTAAGTTTTGCTTACATGAGAAATTTACTAGATAAAAAGAAGTGAAGCTAATTTTTATTGATAGATATTTACATAAATAAAGGAGTCAGTATCGATGATGAGAGAGCGGTTGCCTTTTACAATTGAGCGGGATGAAAACTTTTTTGACAAATTAAATGAATGGATAGGTGATGTTTTTTATGATCATCTTCCAGACGCTGGGTTAGAACTTCGAGATGAACAAATTTTTATGGCTTTTCAAATCGAACGAGCTTTTAAAGAGAAAAATGTAATCTTTGCAGAAGCAGGTGTAGGAACAGGGAAAACTATTGTGTATTTACTGTACGCTATTTGTTATGCAAGGTATATTGGCAAGCCAGCTATTATTGCCTGTGCGGATGAAACATTAATTGAACAGTTAGTAAAAGCCGAAGGAGACATTGCAAAGCTCTCTGGTATTTTAGATATTAACATGGATGTTCGCCTAGCAAAATCTCAAGATCAGTATCTGTGTTTAAAGAAATTAGATGCTGTGACAGCACGAACAGATAATGAAAACATTGAAGAAATTTACGATACGCTTCCTGATTTTGTTCATGATCATAGCGGTATGCAGTCGTTCTATCACTACGGAGACCGTAAAGAATATCCTCATTTAACGGATGAGGAATGGAATCAAATTAACTGGGATACGTTTCAAGACTGCTCTTCCTGTGAGCAGCGTCATAGATGCGGCTTAACGCTTTCACGTGAGCACTATAGAAAAGCACATGACTTAATTATTTGCTCTCACGATTTTTACATGGAGCACATTTGGACATATGAAGCCCGCAAGCGTGAAGGACAGCTTCCCCTTCTTCCTGAAAGCAGCTGTGTTGTATTTGATGAAGGTCACCTGCTGGAATTTGCTGCACAAAAGGCTTTAACATATCGCATTCAAGAAGATACGTTAGAAAACTTGTTAACCCGTCTATTAGAAAATGAMGTGCGAGAAGAATTTGCTGTGAAGATCGAGCATGCTATCGATGTATATGCAATGTTCTTTGACCGTTTAAGTGAAGCAAGTACAGAAATCGTTGGTTCTAGCCGTAAAGAAGTAGCCCGTACAAACGGATTACAAAGTGTAGGAAAAGAACTTTTATCGCTGCTTGAGCATATCGGAAACGAGCTTGTGTTTGAGAGTGAGACCTATACAGTAGACGAATATACGCTGCGAATTGTAGATGAGTACCTGGATCAAATTGATTATTCGCTGCGCTTATTTATGGACAACGAAAATGCCATCTACTGGGTAGAAGAAAATAACTGGCAGCTGACGTTGGTTATTATGCCGCAAGCAGTAAAAGACGTCTTAAAAGAACGAGTATTTGCGAAGAAAATACCATATATTTTCACTTCTGCCACTCTTTCAGATAACCAATCGTTCGATTATTTAGCATATAGCTTAGGAATTGCAAAGCCGCTTTCTTTTTCTGTTGAATCGCCATTTGATTATGATGAGCAAATGAAAATTGCGGTAAAAAATGTTTCGGATGATCAAGAAGAAGCGTTTGCTGAAAAATTCGCCTGTGCTGTTGCACAGCTCGAAAAAACGAACGGACGGGCACTTTTACTGTTTAACAGCAAAGAAGAACTAGAGATGTTCAAAGAAGTTTCCAAGGAGTTAAATCAGTACACATTTTTATTTGAAGGCGATCAAGAAATCAGTAAATTAGTATCTCAGTTCCAAAGGGAAGAAGAAACAATTTTATGCGCTGTTCATTTGTGGGAAGGATTGGATATTCCTGGACCTTCGCTATCTAATGTAATTATTTGGTCTCTGCCGTATCCACCAAATGATCCGGTCTTTGAAGCAAAGCGCAATCAAGTAGTCGATCCATTCTGGGATGCAGATATGCCTTATATGCTTCTTCGCTTAAAGCAAGGAGTTGGAAGACTGATTCGCTCTCATAACGATAAGGGTCTAATCACGATCTTTATGCCAAAAAGCACAGATTCAAAAGTGCGTTCAATCATTGAACAAAATGTCCCAACGAAAATAGAAAACATATAAAAAAGCGCGGTTGTAGCCGCGCTTTTTTATATGCATAATAGATTGAATATTCAGTTATATACACGCCGTTACTATTATGATAAAATAATTTATGGTGAAATAAGGAAAGTAAGGAGGAAAAACAATGAGAGAAGACATACAGAAAATTGAGAAACAGTTTTATGAATACATGAATAAAATCAAAAGTTATCACGAGGCAATCGGAGTGATGTACTGGGATTTGAGGACGGGTGCTCCAAAAAAAGGGGCGGATCAGCGTTCTGAAGTTATTGGCATGATGTCATCAGAAGCGTTCAATCTTTCTGTTTCTGATGAAATGGCAGGTTTTATTGAGAAATTAACGAACCCTGAGTCACAGCCTTACATAAACGATATTACGAAAAAAGCAGTGGAAGAATGTAAAAAAGAATATGACTTAAATAAAAAGATTCCTCCGCATGAATATAAAGAATACGTTACGTTAACTTCAAAAGCGGAGTCGGTTTGGGAAGACGCAAAAGAAAAAGCAGATTTTGCTTTATTTCAACCGTACCTCGAAAAAATTGTAGCGTTCAATCAGAAGTTTGTGGAGTATTGGGGTTATGAAGGAAACAAATATAACCGTTTATTGGACCTTTTTGAACCGGGGATGACGGTTGAAATCTTAGACGAGGTATTTGGAAAGCTACGGGAGCATATTGTGCCTCTTGTTCAGCGAATCGCCGGGTCGAATACAAAGCCAAATACGGAATTTTTATTCCGTACTTTCCCAAAAGAAGCGCAAAAGCAATTTAGTCTAGACGTGTTAAAAACGCTTGGCTATGATTTTGAAGCGGGGCGACTTGATGAAACAGTCCATCCTTTTGCTACTGGCCTAAACCCGGGAGATGTGCGCATCACGACTAAATATGCCGAAAACGATTTTCGAACGGCTATTTTTGGAACAATTCACGAATGCGGCCATGCTTTATATGAACAGAATATTTCAAAGAATCTTGTCGGTACGGTTCTATGTGAAGGTACTTCAATGGGAATTCATGAATCACAGTCGCTGTTTTTTGAGCAGTTTGTCGGAAAAAATAAAGCATTTTGGCAGCATCATTACGACGTACTAAAAAAGCATGCGCCGGGACAATTTGACGATGTAGTTTTAGAAGATTTTTACCGAGGAGTAAATGAGGCGAAACCGTCGCTTATTCGTATTGAAGCAGATGAGTTAACGTATCCTCTTCATATTATGATTCGCTATGAGATTGAAAAAGGATTAATAAACGGAGAATATAAAGTTGCAGATTTACCGGAAATTTGGAATGAGAAATACGAAGAATATTTAGGAGTTCGTCCAAGTCACGATGGAGAAGGCGTGCTTCAGGACGTACACTGGGCTGGAGGAAGCTTTGGGTATTTCCCTTCCTACGCTCTTGGCTATATGTACGCAGCGCAGTTTAAGCATACCATGTTAAAAGACTTGCCTAATTATGATGAACTTCTCGAAAAAGGAGAAATTTCGCCGATTACAAATTGGCTAACAGAACATATTCATCAGTACGGAAAAATGAAAAAGCCTCTTGAAATTTTAAACGATGTAACGGGAGAAGGCTTAAATGTAGATTATTTAATTCAGTATCTAGAAAAGAAATATGGAGAAATTTATCACGTATAAAAAGCGCTATAACCGAATATTGTGTTTTGTATCGCAAGTAAATGTTCGAAAATATCTGTTTTAGATATTTTCAAATAAAAGATTTGCTGATATAATACAATTAACTCAATAACGCACTCATATAATGACGAGAATAAGGCTCGTAAGTATCTACCAAACTACCGTAAATAGTTTGACTATGGGTGAGCGATGAAGTTTGTTTTTCACTTTTGTGCGTAACAGCTCAAAGACATTGCTCTACTCATATACGAGTGCAGCTATGTTTTTGAGCTTTTTTAATACAAACGTTGGAGGAACGAACTATGAAAGCTTTGCAAAACAAAATTTTAACAGATGGTATCGTATTATCGGACACGGTTTTAAAAGTAGACACATTTTTAAACCACCAAATGGATCCTGTATTAATGAAAGAAATTGGAGAAGAATTTGCTTCGCGTTTTGAAAATGCAGGAATTACGAAGATTTTAACGATTGAATCATCAGGAATTGCTCCAGCGATTATGACCGCATTGAAGCTAAACGTTGAGATGGTGTTTGCTAGAAAAAGAAAATCTTTAACACTTCAAGACGGACTCATTACATCAAAAGTATATTCATTTACAAAAAAAGAAGAAAATGAAATTTCAGTTGCTGATAAATTTATTCGAGAAGATGACGTGATTTTAATTATTGATGACTTTTTAGCAAACGGCCAAGCTGCATTCGGCTTGATGGATATCGTGCAAAAAGCAGGTGCTAAAGTAGGCGGCATTGGTATTGTTATTGAAAAAGCGTTCCAAGATGGAGGAAAACAAATTCGTAAATCAGGCGTTAAAGTAGAATCATTAGCACGCATTCAGTCTTTATCAAATGGTAAAGTGACATTTGCTGAAGATAAACCAACAGTGGAGGTTTAATATGAATAAAGGAAAAGTCTTTTCACTTGGTTTACAGCATGTTTTAGCTATGTACGGAGGTGCGATTGTTGTTCCGCTTATTGTTGGAGGAGCCATTGGCTTGACTCAGCAGCAGCTTACGTATTTAGTGGCGATTGACTTATTTATGTGCGGTGTGGCAACGTTACTGCAAGTATGGAAAAATCGTTTTTTTGGAATTGGTCTTCCAGTTGTATTAGGGTGTACGTTTACTGCCGTAGGACCTATGATTTCAATTGGAGGTTCTTACGGCGTTTCCTCCATATATGGTTCTATTATCGTGGCTGGTTTACTCATCGTCCTTCTTTCTGCTTTTTTAGGTAAATTGGTTAAGTTTTTTCCTCCTTTAGTTACAGGTTCGGTTGTAACGATTATTGGAATTACGTTAATTCCCGTAGCGATTAAAGATTTAGCCGGAGGAGAAGGAAGTAAAGATTTTGGCAGCTTGAGCAATTTAGGTTTAGGTTTTGGCGTTTTGCTATTAATTATTGTTCTGTACCGATTTACAAAAGGGTTTATGCGATCCGTCTCTGTGTTATTAGGATTAGTTGTTGGAACAATTGCAGCGTCTTTTATGGGAAAAGTCGATTTTTCCGGCGTAAAAGAAGAAGCGTGGGTTCATATGCCACATGTGCTGTACTTTGGGATGCCAACTTTTAATATTATGGCCATTCTGACAATGTTTCTTGTTTTACTTGTTGGCATTGTCGAGTCAACAGGCGTTTATTTTGCTGTTAGTGATATTTGTAAAAAAGAAGTGGATGAAAAAGATTTGTCTAAAGGCTATCGTGCAGAAGGATTGGCGATTTTATTAGGCGGATTTTTTAACGCATTTCCTTATACAGCGTACTCTCAAAATGTAGGACTTTTACAGTTGTCAGGTGTTCGCACAAGGAATGTTGTATTTGCAGCGAGTGGAATTTTAATCGTTTTGGGTTTTCTACCTAAAATCGCAGCCGTGACGACAGTTATCCCGAGCTCTGTACTTGGAGGAGCAATGGTAGCTATGTTTGGAATGGTAATTTCTTCAGGTATTAAAATCCTTAGTCAAGTTGATTTAGCCAAACAAGAAAATCTTCTTGTGATTGCATGTTCGGTTGGCATGGGTCTAGGGGTGACGGTTGTGCCTGAACTCTTCAAAAACTTACCAGAGAGTCTTCAAGTGCTTACTGGAAGCGGTATTGTAATGGGGAGTTTTACAGCAATCTTTTTAAATATTGTCTTTAATATGATGAAATCACCACGTACGCAAGTTGCAGAAACAAAGTTAACAAACGAAGTAGTATCGAAATAAAAAGAGGCTAGAACAAAAGTATTTTAGTTAAAAAGATCCGAACGATTAATCGTTCGGATCTTTTCATTGTCATGGGGCGACAAGCGATCCATAGTAAATCATTCATCCAATTTGTTCGTCTTTCCTATTAAGACCGTGTTTTGAAAAACAGTGTATAAAGCATTTTCCCCACGTCAGGGTTTTTTGCCACTAATGAAATTTCTCTTTTGAATTTGAAGTCTGTAATGGGTAACGCTTTAATGTTTGAGCTTTGTAAATGGCGCATAAAAATTTCAGGGAGAATTGAAATACCTAAATTAGCTGAAATAAACCCCATAATACTTTGCGCAAATTCAATTTCATTGACAATGGAAATTTTTAAGTTATGACGCTTGTACGCTTTTTCTACTAGTGTCCGAACATCGCACCCTGGGGGGAGGACTACAATGGGTTCTTCTTTAAAATCTTCAAATGATACGCTTTCTTTTTCGGCTAACGGGTGCTGATCATTCACAAATAAATAAAAGTCTTCTTTGAACAATAGTTTTGACCAATAAGTATGTTGAACCTCTCGATCATCAAATAAAGCCCCGTCAATTTGATTGCTTTCTAACTGCTCCAATAAATCATAATAGTGATGCGAGATTTTTATATCAATATGGCGATTGTGGTCTTTAGCAGAAGCCAGTTGATAAGGTAAGTAAAAAGCAGCCATACTTTGCCACGTTCCGATAGTTAAATCACAGACTTCTTGCGTAGACACTAATTTTTTTTGAAGAGCATGAACGCTTGATAGTATGGATTCACCTTCTTGTAAAAGGATTTTACCTGCTGAGGTTAATTCTACTCCTGTAGCGGAGCGAATAAATAATGTTACTCCTAAATTTTCTTCTAGTTTTCTCATTTGCTTACTGAGCGCGGGCTGCGTCATATGCAGCTGTTCGCTTGCTTTGCTTAAGCTTTTTGTTTTGGCTGTTTCAATAAAAGACTCAAGCCATTCTGTTTTCATATTTATCACCTATAACCTTTTGTTATACCCATAGTATAGAAGGGAAGTTCTCATAAATCAATGAAGATGCTAGTGTATATAGTGTAGTTAACACAGCACAAAGAAATTCACACAACTAGGAGGATGAATGATGTATCCAAACAAACTATATATTAACGGTGAATGGACAACAACAGAAGAGAAAATTGATGTGATTAATCCAGCAACAAAAGAAGTAATAGGACAAATTCCAAAGGCAGGCGCAAAGGAGGCAGCACTTGCCGCTGATGCAGCGGCTGCAGCTTTTAAAACATGGTCGAAAAGAACCGCTCAAGAGCGCAGTGCTATTTTAATGAGATGGCATCAACTAATTGAAAATCATAAAGATGAACTAGCAGAAATTATGACAATGGAACAAGGCAAACCATTTGCAGAAGCAAAAGGTGAAGTGCAGTATGGTAATGATTATATTGCTTGGTTTGCTGAAGAAGGAAAGCGTGTATACGGTGAAACGATTCCAGCTCATCATACGCATAAACGTATTACGGTTAAAAAACAGCCTGTCGGCGTTGTAGCAGCTATTACACCATGGAACTTCCCTGCAGCAATGATTACGCGTAAAGTGGCCCCAGCTCTTGCAGCAGGATGTACAATTGTTCTAAAACCATCTGAAGAAACACCATTTACAGCATATCGTTTAGTAGAGCTCGCAGAAGAAGCGGGGGTTCCAAAAGGTGTGATCAATGTTGTTACTGGAGATGCAGCAGCTATTGGTGACACATGGCAAAAAGACGGACGCATTCGCAAATTAACATTTACTGGTTCAACAGCGGTTGGTAAACATTTAATGCGCGGTGCTGCGGATACTGTGAAAAAATTATCGCTGGAATTAGGCGGTCACGCACCGTTTATCGTAACAGAAAATGCAGATTTAGACGCTGCTGTAAACGGCGTAATTGCTTCTAAGTTTGTCAACGCAGGTCAAACGTGCATCTGCACAAACCGCGTATATGTACAAGAATCCATTGCAGATGCTTTTGTTGAAAAATTTGTAGCAAAAGCGGCGGAATTAACAGTAGGAAATGGATTAGAAGAAGGTACACAAGTTGGACCGTTAATTAACGACAAAGCGGTTGAGAAAGTAAAAGCACAAATTGCGGATGCAAAAAGTAAAGGAGCTAAAGTTGTGGTTGGCGGACAAGCTATAACAACTAAAAAAGGCTTCTTTATGGAGCCGACAATTATTACAAATGTAACTGATGACATGAATTGCATGTTTGAAGAAACGTTTGGACCATTGGCACCTGTAGCAACATTCAAAACAGTAGAAGAAGCCGTAGAACGAGCAAACAATAGCTCTTATGGTTTAGCCGCTTACGTATTTACAGAAAACATTAAAGAAGCAACGTTTGTATCTGAAGAGCTAGAATACGGCATTGTAGGAGTAAATGATGGCTCTCCATCTGCAGCTCAAGCTCCATTCGGCGGCTTTAAAGAAAGTGGTCTTGGACGCGAAGGAAGTCATTACGGCATTGAAGATTATTTAGAAGTAAAATATATCTCAATGGGACTTTAATAAAAAGTAGAGACTGGGACGAAAATATTTTATTCGAAATGAAATACGAACTAGCAACTAATAATCAAAATTATTGGTTGTTAGTTCGTATTTTTTTGTTGTGGAGATGGACGTAGCTTTCATGTGTTTCGTTGTGTCCCAGCCTCTTTTTTATGCACTTTTGTAAAGAAAATTTGGAATAATAGTTCTTTAACGCAATTAATTGCATTTCTAGAATGTCTGTGCAAGAATAAGTATTTCAAAAATGGTTTAGCTTTGTTTAAAGCGTGGGTAATACAACAAATGCACATGATTGCTTGTTAGATGAAATAAAAAGCAGAACTTTACCACTGATAAATTACCCAAGCTAGAACCAAAATAGTAGTACTGAATAGTGAAAAATATAGGAGTTGATATAGATGATTACAGCAGAGAAAAACATAGTGAAATTTAAAGCAAAAGACGGACGTGAAGTCACTATTCGCCCTGCACAGGCCAGCGATGCAGAGCATATTACAACAGCGGTAAGAGAAATTATTGAGGCTGGGGAATTTATTCAAAAAGATGAGCCGCGTACAGTCGAAGAAGAGCAAGATTTTATTGCATTAGTAGAAAAGAACAATCACATGTACGTTGTAGCTGAAGTCGAAGGTGAAGTGCTTGGAATTGCACGTGTTCTTAGAGGCGAAATTAAAATGAAGCGCCACACGGGGCTCTTCCGTACATGGCTTATTTCAAAAGCACAGGGAATGGGAATAGGAAAACAGTTTATGAATTATACGCTAAACTGGTGCAAAGAAAATCATCTTCATAAACTTTCTTTAACTGTGTTTGCTTCGAATAAAGTGGCATACGAATTGTATAAAAAGGTAGGATTTGAACAAGAAGGCGTTATGAAAGAACAAGCTTATTTCAACAATGAATATGTAGATGAAATCTATATGTCCATTTTCTTTTCATAAAAAATAAGCACTTATTTTCGTCAATCCATAAATTGTATCTGTACATTCAGATTATTTGCGCTATAATAAAAGTGCACAACAAACATACACTTCTTCAAAACGTAGACTTTCCTGAGTTACAGGAAAGTTTTTTTATGTTTCGCCTCCATTCCACTAAAAAAGAATTGAATAAATCCCCAGCTATTACAAATGTTAAATGTAACGCAATCAAAGAGGTGAAGTGTATGCCAAAGATTATCTCGGTTGGATTTGGAGTTCCCCCTTACGAATTAACTCAGCAAGACACGCTGCTATTTGCAAAAGAACTTTTTTCCGAATCATTTAAAGATATTAATCGTCTGCTAACCGTTTTTCAAAATGGTCAAATTGAGAAACGTAATTTTGCCAAAGACTTATCTTGGTTTCAAGAAGACCATACATTCGAAGAAAAAAATGATGCTTTTATAGAATCTGCTGTTGAATTAGGTACAAAAGCAATTGAAGACTGCTTAACAAATAAGAACCATGTAAGTACCCCTTTGCCGTGTGGAGAAATTGAGGCTGTTTTTTATGTTTCAACAAGCGGTTTAGCTACGCCTAGCATTGAAGCGCGAATTATGAATAAGCTTGCGTTCTCAGACCATACAAAAAGAATTCCTATTTGGGGATTAGGGTGTGCTGGAGGAGCGTCTGGGCTTTCAAGAGCTTATGAGTATTGCAAAGCCTTTCCGCGTGCCAAAGTCCTTGTTTTATCCATTGAGCTTTGCAGTTTAACTTTTCAGCGAAATGATCGTTCAAAAAGCAACTTAATTGGTACGTCTTTATTTGCAGATGGAGTAGCGGCTGCTTTAGTCGCAGGTGACGAAGCTGATACCACTTTTGCTCTTGCAAAAAGCTATCCTAACATTTTACATACACAATCGACGCTCATGCCCAATTCAGAAGATGTAATGGGGTGGGAGATTAAAAATGATGGACTATTTGTTGTCTTTTCAAAAGACATTCCCACGATTATCGATTCGTGGTTAGGCGGAGAAGTTGAGTCATTTTTACAAACTCAGCATTTGACCAGTCGCGATTTGAAGCATTTTGTTGCTCATCCTGGAGGGAAAAAAGTGCTTGAAGCATATGTATCAACGCTGTCGTTAAACGAAAATATGATTGCTGATTCCCTAGATGTACTTAAAAACCATGGAAACATGTCTTCGGCAACCGTTTTGTATGTGCTAGACCGCTTTATGAAGAAAGAAATTCCGAGTAAAGAATACGGTTTATTAACAGCTCTTGGCCCTGGATTTAGTTCTGAAATGCTTCTATTAGAGTGGAGGTAAAGCGATTGTTTTTTTATAGCTTTTTTGTATTTATTATCTTACAGCGTCTATGTGAATTGGTTATTGCCAAAAGAAATGAAGCTTGGATGAAGAAGCAGGGAGCATACGAAGCTGGTCAAAGTCACTACAAATGGATGGTAAGCATGCATGCCGCTTTTTTTGCTGCTCTTTTTACGGAAGTGTATGTGTTAAACGATGGAATGTATCACTTTTCTTTTTTGTTGTTTAGCTTTTTTGCGCTTGTGCAACTTGCAAGAATATGGGCTATTTCTTCGTT
>NZ_JBFULJ010000071.1:0-12427 GCF_056400385.1 Priestia sp. P5_B4 | reverse complement strand
ATTCTAAGCTTGTGATCTTTCGTAATGTAGAAGCTTTGATTCTCAGCAATCTCTTTAAAAGGATCCATATCTTCTTCAGTCAGCCAGTAGATTTTGCCTTCTTCATGTTTCATTTGATCTTTCATTTGCTGTTTAATATTTTTTACTTGAAATATCTTGAATGAATGCATAGGCAATAAAAAGTACAAATATTAATATCCCCACTATAAACAAAGTTACCCCTCCATAAACATTTCGATCTTTACAAGTATAATACTATAAAAGACACTAATAATGTTATTTTTTAACTTTTAAAAAGTTCTTTTTACCCCCCCCTATTCAAGTCAAGTAATCTTCTAACTAATATGCATAAATAACTTATTAGATAGTTAATGTAGGCACTTATTTTTAAGACAAATATAAAGGAATTAAAAAAGACTCTAGCCGTTGAAGGAACAGTAGTTTTCTATTTTAGACTGTATACGATATTGATTTCTAGTTAACATAATAATGATTATGTTTATCTTAACTTTCCACTATATCGTTAAGTAATATTAAACATACTTTATTAAAAATAGTTTAATCGTTTATATACTTTGTAGAAAAACCAATTATTTGTCGTCACCTAGAGTAAAAAGTGAAACTTTAATAATAAATAAAATAAGTTAGTATTTACCTAACGAACAATAACACGAAGATGAAGTTATTTTACACGAATATAATAAATGACAACATTTGTTTTTAAAGGTATATGTATATGAATCTACAAATCTGGCCAGACTAACAACGTATTCCCAATATTCCCCTAAACTTGAAAATCCTTTGCCCATGAGGCAAAGGATTCTTTTTTATTCATGATTAATTTTTAAGGTGCAAAGTCTCGTAGAGCTATAGAAACATATATACCAAATGAAATAATGCATATAGAAACAAAATGAAACACTAAGAAGACAAATTTTTGTTTACCTTTAATAAAGAAAGAATAAATAAAACCCATTATAGTAATTAAACTTAGAATAGGTACAGCAATCTGTATTAGTGTACTAACAGTTCTTGCTGTAAAAGTTCGTGACAGAGGAACCCCGATTATTACTACGTACAAAATTATTGAAGTGACTAAAGAAGCTATTGATACCTTTAAAGCATTTTTAAAAAAGTTCGCCATATAATTTCCTCCTATTTTTAGTACAGTACATATAATATACACTAAAAAAGGAAACAATTACCTTTTTCCTTGGAGTATAATTTATTTCTAGTCACCATAATGGATTTTATCGGCAGTAGTGTGCTAAAACAAATAAAAATTTTATTTTTACGAAATTAATTGTATAACAAGAGTTTATTAGAATAAAATGGTATTAAACTATGTTTACGTAAGTTATAAAATCTAGTTACGAAAGGAGAAAACAAAAAATGTGATATTCACTATATCAGTTCTAAATCCAATTGAATATTGAGATTAAAGGAGAGAACATGATATGGTCAATAAATCATCTTTTCGTTTTCTTTGGATGGGTCAATCACTTGCAAATTGCGGGGATGTCTTCTATATCGTTGGACTAATCACAACGATATATGAGGCTACCGGTTCAGCAACCTATATGGCACTTGTGCCATTTTTTATTACGACGTCTCGGTTTATAAGTGGAGTAATAGCTCCTTTAATTATTGATCGTACTCGATTAAAACTTATGCTAACTTACTCTCAATTAGGAAAAACAGTGATAATTCTTTTACTTGCATGTTTTTCAAGCATCTTTCTTTCTTCTGATACCATTTTTCTAATTTTTTTATTTGTTATTGTCATTTCTTTTTTAGACGGATGGGCAAATCCTGCAAGTAATGCCTTGCTCCCAAAACTTGTGGAGCCGAACGATCTAGTGAAGGCTAATAGTTTTCTAGCCATTCTTGATCAAACCATTCGCCTAGGTGGTTGGCCAGTTGGTGGAATACTTGTTGCAGTTGTAGGTGGTGATAATGTTATTTGGCTAACTTTCTTGTTATTTGTCGCTTCTACTATTATGATGGCGTTAATCAAGGATAACGATGAAGATGTGATGATGGATAAAAAGCCAAAAAAAATATCAAAATGGGATACTTTAAAAGAAGGATGGGTAACCATTTGGCAGACTCCCCCTTTACGTACCATTAGTATCGTTGATTTTATCGAATCAATTGCAAATGTCGTATGGGTTGCTGCTATTATTTATGTTTACGTTGACCAAGTGTTGCAAACTAGCGAACAATGGTGGGGGTATATAAACGCCAGTTTCTTCGCTGGGTTAATGATAGGTGGAATTTTGAGCTTGAAATGGTCGCATTTAGTGAATCAACATTTAGTTATGTTTATTGTGGTTGGAGCTTTTCTAGTTAGTTTGACAACTTTAATATTTGGTTTAATTTCTACTCCATGGATGGCACTAGTAATAGCAATGTTATTTGGAATGGCTAATCAAATTAAAGCTGTTGCCCAACAGACTACAACACAGACAAGCGTTGCCCATAGGCTTCTCCCTAAAGTATACTCAGCAAAAGATGCTATAATTTCTGCAACTTTTGGAGTTTCCTCGTTATCGTTAGGGTACTTGACTGACTTATTTGGTGTGAGATTTACATTTCTATTAGCTGCAACACTTCTTTTCTTGTCAGCAATTTTTGTGGTAGTGAATCGGAAGGATTTAAAGTTAAATAAATAATATACAAAATAAAGCCCATGTAATTTAATGAATTACATGGGCTTTATACCTTTGATAACCTATATCTAATTAAGATTTATAATTGCTATTTGGTTTGCTAAGTATATATATCTTACAAAGTCAGTTACCATAATGGATCTTATCGGCAACCATCTATAAAAAAGAACAAATCAAAATGTTAATTGCTCCTACTTAGACAATAGTTAGGAATAAAGGGTACACACTTTCCTCTGCCAAGCACCTCTTTGTACCATTTTTCATAATTTTTTCAAATGAAATCAGATTTTTCTGAAATTAAATGTTCTAAATATGCACTTATAGTGCAAAATTACACTATAAGGAGGAGATAATATTGAATTCCTATTCTTTACCTGATTGGTTCTGGATAATTTTTTATTTAACTATTCTACTAACGATAGGATTAAACATTGTCTTTGTAATAAAAAGAAAATACTCGATAATTTCATTGGTTAATATTCCTCTTATCTTTATATTATATATTACTTTTTTTATAAAAAGTTTTAGTGGAGATGAGAGCTTAAACGAATACCAATATTTATTAAAAAGTATTGAAGACGGAGCAGTATGGGCTATCTTCGTTGCCTTAGGACACTTGTATTTCATCATCTGGTGGTTCATTATATTAAAGAAAAAATTTATCAAGTAAACTCTCTAATTATGGATACTTCATACAATTCTAGTTACCATAAAACGGATTATCGGCACTAAAATAAGTAATGCACTATTTTTGAATGCATTACTTATTTCTTGTAGATCACTTCGTAACCAACATATATAACGAACAGAGCTATGAAGGTAATTCCTATTTCTGTAAATGATCCGCAGGTTATCCCTTCAACACATATTTGACCATTATTGAAAGAGACTCCCATATCTAACCACTCCTATACATACCAATGTTAAAACATATGTTTATCTATTTCGTTTTAGCTATCATAATGTACTTATAAGGAGTCTTGTGTTATAGATTACTAGTAAAAAGGAGTAGAAAAATGGCTATTGATTTTTGTATAGCAAACAATAGCAAAGAAGCAGCACGCTCAGAGAATTATGTAAGTTTAACTGATGAAATGCAGGATTCTCTAAAGAAAATTCCTCATAAAGCATTTATGGAACTCATCCTAGACCTTGATCCATACGGTGATAAAGTGTATTCGCCCAAAGAAATAAGGGAGCTAATTAAAATATGTAGTTTAATAAAAAGTTCAATTAAAGAAAAGAGAATTATATTATTTTCAACTGAATTACAAGAAATATGTAATTCAGCTTTACAGCAAAATAAATTAATATTTGCTGTTGGAGACTGAAACTTTCTTCGGAAAGTGTGTATATCATATACAGAGTTAGTTACCATAATAGATGTTATGGGTAGCTCTAATTTTATGGATGATCTCTTATATCCGAATATAAACCTATCATGTAATCAGCAGTATCTTCTGCTGATTCTTCATCAAACTCTTCATCATCAATCCATTGATAATAATGTCCTAATTCATGGGCCATTGAGTTTAGAACAGAAGCCAATGCCTCATCTTTACCTAACTCATCTAATAATTCCATGTAATCACCTGTAGCAATCCTTATATAAGGTTCTTCCTCTTTATCGTAAGGAGCAAAGAAGGTGGCAGACACCAACTCCTTAGTAAATCTATTCTTTATCTGATAATCCTTTTTTAAATAAATGACCACTCGTATCGGGAATTCAAACTCTTTACGTAACCACTTTGCGAATTCCAAGCATGCTCTTCTGACTTCAGAATTGACTCCCTTTTCACTTCTGACCCTTAAACCGGTTCTACAGACMATTCTTATACCATTCCAATCTATTAAGCTATATGTAAAATACTATGTGTATTATATAAAAAGCTGGTTTACAGAAGGTGCATTCTAAGCATATTTTCTCCTTTAATTTTTTAGTCTTTGTCCGTAATAAATTCTATAGTCTTAATTAGAATCCTCTGAGACTGACCTATAGGATATACAAGGTTAGTTACCATAATTCATGTTATCGCACAGATAAAAAAGCCTTACTCCATCTTGGAGTAAAGCCCCCTATTCAACAAAAATTTATCCTTAAATCCACTCTTTTCCATGTTCACGAATGAATTTAATATCATTTTGATAATGTTCAAGATGACCTTCATCTAACATCTTTTGAAAAGCCCTGTCACCTTCGCTAGCTTTTCTTGTAATTGTTTTACATAACCCTTCTAATCGTAGCACTACCATTTCTAAATAATCTTCTTCAAATTCCTTACCATAAGCCTCAAAAAATAATCTAACTCTTTGTTTTACGAGGTTAGCGTTTTGTAGGGAATGATAATAAACTTTTTCACCCGTTTCAGAAAGATAAAATCTACTTAAGGGGACACAAGTGTAAAGTGTATAAGCTATGTCCCACAGTCTCGGACCAGGTGCGGCCACATCAAAATCAATAATTCCTACTGGAATTTTACGATTAAAAATAACGTTATATATGGCAAAATCATTATGACAGATTACTTCAAATGGTTTTGGAGTGTTATCTATTGCTTTCCAATCTTCTTTAATTGGAAAATCACTCACAGAATCATGATAAAGGCGGAGCATTTTTCCTATTTCTATTAAGGTATCGTCAGACCACATGTATTCTTTTAAAGGATAATTACCAGTTTCTCCATCAATAAATGAGAGTACCTCTCTTCCTTTCTCATCAATACCTAAGAATTTTGGTGCATAACTATAACCTTTGCTTTCCAAATGTTTTAATAAATCATGAATTTTGTGGCTCTCTGGCTTTAATTCTCGTCGGACGGTATCTCCCGAACGATAAACGTTAGAGACATTCCCTCCCGTTAACATCTCTTCATTTTCATGGTCTGACATCCATATATCCCCCTAATATGACCCTCTATTGTTCAACTATTGCTCCTTTATTTTTCAATTCCATGTATAATAAAGTCTGCTTTTTTATCTGGTTTATGTTGCTCAACATAAATATCTTCAGAAATCATCCAATTATTTTCCCATATGTCCCTAGAAGCATCTCCATCCCTTTGAATCCCTCTAGCTAGCCTTATTTCTCTTGGACAATCAACCCAAACAGTAAAGTCATATTTATTTTTTAATTCTCTACGAGTTGAATATACGCCTTCAATGATAACAATTCCGCCGATAGGCACTACATGCCATTCTGCTAAATCATCCTTTTCCCAATCATATCGCTGATATCGTCCTTCTATTTCTTGACTAATTGGGTCTAGCACATCATTTAATAAACGTTCCCAATCAAAGTCTGCACCAATAGGCTTTTGGGTTGGATGAGTATTTATGATTTGGTTAGAAGGAAGATAAAAATCATCCATATGAACAATGGTCACATTAGCAAGCTTTTCTTTTAACTTTTCAGCTAATGTACTTTTTCCGGAACCACCACAGCCATCAATTCCTAATAAAAGTGTAGATTGTTTTTTAGAAATTTTATATATAGAATCTACTAATTGTTGAAAAGGGTTAGAGTTCCCTTTCTTTGAAGAAAGATTCATTTTAATCACCGCCCTATACTGATTACAATGATGTAATTCTGCTCATTTATAAGAAAACTCTATGGTTTTTAATCTGTATATCATATTCCACTTTAGTTAACATAAGTTGCTTTATAGAAAATAAATTATTTTACCGGTGCGATAACATTAGTAATTAACAAAATAAAAAAAATAAGCCCTACAAAGAGAAAAAGTAAGGAAGCCTTAAAGGCTGGACCCTTTCTAAAACGGAATTCCTCCCTCTGTTGGACAATTCCCGTTCTAGCACTATTTTGAGCATCAATAAACCTTGATATAGTGCTACCATTACTGGTGAACCAAGCCAAACAAACTGAACAAAATAAACCTATAAAAAACATAAGTTCAATGAAACGAATTGATAATTTCCAAGATACTAAAAGCGTAAGGATACTTTCGATTATCAAAGTTAAAATGACAATAACAACAGTCTTTTTCATTTAAAGCTCCTTTCCTTGTGTAGCAAGAGTAATATCCTTATTTTAACAAAATATGTATCTAGATGGTTATTATTTTAATGTACATCGTATACAAATCTGGTTCATATTATCGGAAATTTTAATTATAAAGACAAAGCCCTTGCTTATTAGCAAAGGCTTTGTTCTATTTGGCTAATTCCTTGACAAGATTAATAAATTCTATTGCATGATATTGATTTTGTTTTATTATCTTTATTTTTTGAGGATCTAAAAGGATCCTTTTTACTTGTTTGTCCTTCCAAATTGTAGTGTTATAAGATGGAACCTTATACAACTCTCTAAACCACTCCTCCGTTGTTAACTCTTCAATAGCCAATTTTAACTTAGAATAAGAAGTAGGCTTCATTAAAATGCCGTAAGATAGTAAATCTTTAAATTCATCCATCTTGTCACCTTCCATATATTTAGACTTTATTAAATAATGAAATTTTTAATCACCATGTATATTAATCTATAAATATGGTCAAACTAATAACGTATTCCCCCTATTCCAATAAATTTGAAAATCCTTTGCTTTCGTAGCAAAGGGTTATTTTTTTGCTTCAAAAAGGTTTTTTGCCCTTGCTATCTAAAACTACAAATAAATAGATTAAATTTTACTAAAAACTGTAACTTTTGCTCTCGTTCATGCGAATATAGGGTGCATGGAAAAAGGAGGGAACTTGGTGAATCATTACTCGGATGAGGAGCAGCGTATTGCTCAAATTTATGATCGTTACTATTTAGACGTATATCGCTTTATTATGTGCTTTACAGGCCATAAGAGTGAAGCAGAGGACCTAACTCAAGAAACGTTTATTCAAGTATTAAAGTCTCTTCCTACCTACAATTCGTCTTATCCACTTAAATCTTGGGTCTTATCTATCGCTAAGCATGTCACAATTGATCAACATCGTCGAAGAAAGTTCTATCATTTATTTAAGGATTCTTACTTTCAGCAACTAATATCTTCAGAAAGATCTCCTTCTCAATGGATGGAAATAAAAACAGAAAGACAAATGGTGGAGAAAGCTTTACTTAAAGTGAAGCCTACCTATCGGGCAGTCTTTATTCTTCGTGCCATAAATGAACTATCCATTAAAGAGACAGCCGAAGTTTTAAGTTACTCAGAATCAAAGGTAAAAGTGACGTATCTTAGGGCCATAAAAAAACTACAAACGCTATTACACATCGAGTGGGAGGAATGGAAGCATGAGAGCACGAACTGAGCAAGAATGGATTCGTTTATTAAAAGACGGTGACGAATTGAAACCAGATCAAGAATATATTCATCAAACAAGAAAAAAACTCCTTTATGAAGCAAGAAAGCTTCGTTCAAAGCGAGAGAAGAAGAAAGTATGGAGAATGATTTGGCCTAGTATGATGGCAGTTGCTATTGCTGTTATTTTAGTCATAACCACTCTAAATCAAGTCAATCCTCCTGTACAGCGCTCTGCCAGTCATAATAGCTTGGGGACAGCGAGTAAAATTTCAACGACAAATAAGGAAACTAAAGTATTTATTTATCAAACCCATAGCCAAGAGTCGTTTGAAACACAAGAAGTTGCAGGATATAACCCAAAAAAGAATGTTCGAACAGTAGGTAAGAAATTAGGCACCTATTTAAATAAAGAATCTGTACCCGCAGCAGTCAACACGACGGATTATGTGAAGCAGTTGTTAAAGAAGAAGATGGAATACAAGGAGATATATGAACTTTCTCGACACTCTGTAAAAGAAGCCATCAAAACATACCCAAATGTACAATTGTTATTAGACATTCACCGAGATGGTGAAATAAAGAACAGGCAGTCTACTACAACCAAAGTAGATGGCAAAAATGTTGCAACAGTCTTGTTTATTATCTATAAAAACCAGCCCCATACAAGTGAGAACACAAAACTGGCTATCGAGTTAGATAAAGCATTAAATGAACTTTATCCTGGCGTATCTAGAGGAGTTGTTCAAAAAGATAAAGGAATAGCTAGCGTGCCCTCCTATAATCAGGATCTACATGAGGGATCAATTATGGTGAACATTGGAGGAGTAGAAAATACATTAAAGGAAGAAACACGTACAGCAAAAATGCTAGCAAAGGCTATTAAAGTCGTGCTAGAGAAATAAGCCGATTAACTTTTAATTGAATGGCTCTGTTAAATAATATTGTTGTTTTTTCGTAAAGATAAAGGGACTTACAATTCAAAGTCCCTATTGTCCTAAATTAAATCGTGCTTTACTGAATGCAACGCACGTAAAGCATTTACTACATGCGAACCCCAGTGGGCTTGAAAATGAAACTTCCAATGCCAAATTGCTTCGTTAGGCGTATCTTGCTCGAATAATATAATACCTTCTTTAAGGTCTTTATAAATGTCTAAAATATCATCCGATAGGCTTCCGCACCCTGGTTCATCTAATTTATAGGGGTCAAATACTTCCCAGTAATATTCATATTTATCGAAATCGACCTTTGGTAAAGGAATTTCAAATTGTGGTGCTTCTGCATTATCAGGTTCAACTTCAGGAAGTCTTAGTACCTTTAAGTACAAATCTAAAAGTGCAGCAAGAAGTTCTTCCGAATTTTTTTCATCAAGACAATTTAATGAATCAATCAAAGTGCAATAATGATTAGTTGAGGAAAGAAAACTCCTTACATCTTCATTTATCATATTTGAATCCTCCGATATTAAAGACTTAGTAACTAAATTTTGTTAATCGCAATTTATTATAAGTCGCATTGGTGCTTAACAAGCAACTATCAATAACCATTTTGCTTACTGTTGTAGAATCATTTCTGAATCTGATTATACTTAGGAAATGAAACCAGCTCAAATAATGGTCGAGTTATTTGGTTGCCACACCATTAAAACGGTCCATTCGGCTTTTCAGACGGCTATGATAGTTATTAACATTTTGGATATGGTAAAGCCCTTTGACCCGTTCCATTCCATCCGATTAGAAGGGATAGTGTTCTAACCCTTTTTCGTTTGGTATGGACAATTATACCATTTTATCATAATTATTCTTGAAAAAATGGTATGCAATAATGGTGATTAGTTAACATAAAACAGATTACCGGAAACGAATTAATTTTCTCTTAAATCAAAACCAATATTTGTTCATTTCACTTAAGAACTCTTTAGTAATAGGAAATCCAGAGCTTTGACCTATTATAGAGTCGGTCTCACAGTAGGGGCAAAGAGCCGTGCTCCCACTACTATCTATCCATTCTTTAATTTCAGATGGATGAAATATTCCTAAACAATAAAAACAGCCACATAAATTATCTTCTTTTAAACTTTCCTTGTTATCACTACAGAAACGATGGGCAGCTTTCACGCTATTTTGCATATTGTTCTCCTGACCCTTCTAACTCAATTATTTTTGATTTTCCTTTAAAATAGTCTTTTCTACCTCATACAAATGTAGTCGCCGTTATCGGTAGTAAATAAAAATAGAGTGTTTATTTACTTAAAATGTTAATATAAATTTATAAAATTACCAGGAGATTAATTTTTATGATTAAAAAAATTATATCAACATTTGTTGCAACCTTATGTGGTAGCTTAATGTTTGAAGTAAGGTCCTTCGATCCTCAATATGAACAAATAACCTTTAATAGTGTTATAGGGAGTTTAGTATTTGGAATGATATATATCTTACCAATTGTTGTAGTATTTGGAATTCCTTCCTCAATCATGATTGATACTATAATACGAAACCTAAAAACTAAGTATAGAAATGTGATTGAAATATCACTGTACATTGTTTTTGGAGCAATAGGTACAGCAATCATTTTATTAATACTTGCTTTAGGTGATGGCATAAGTATCTTTCTAGAATTTGGCTCGTTCTTTATTCTTGCCTTAAGTTGCTCTGTACCGTTTGGATTGAGTTCAATTCTATTAAGCTATAGGCTTAATAAGAGTCCCTCTAAGTGAAAAACATAAATATAATATAAAGGGTTAGTTACCATAATACAGCTTATCGGCGCTCTTATTATGATTTTGATAGAATTCGATCCACCTACAATGCTATAATGATATTATTACAAATATGGAAAATATATGAATTAGTAGGTGGTAATGATGGATAATAAAAGAAAATACTTCAAATACAATGAACAAGATATTCTTAAGATACTGTCTGAGTACCTTCATACAAACGCCAATTCTGAAACTATAAGCTCACAAGCAATATTACTTGGTGAGACTGCGAAAGATTTAAGATTAGTTGCAGTTGTAGGTGCTGGTGAAGATGAGGAGCTTTTTGAAACAGATTTAGAGGAAATCGATAAGAAAATAGATTTTAATGGTTCACATTAAAAATACATTCTAGTTAACGTAATGTGAATTCTAAGTAACGCTTTAATCTAATCAATTACATTCATAAGAACTTCACAGTCACAAAAACCACCTTGATTTTGTAATGCTCTTACTATCTTGGCTTTTTTACTATGTAAAGTGCTTATATCTAACCACTCTCTGGTATAAACAAGTGTATGATCACAACCATACACTTCTAATTTTTCTTGTAAGTATATCTCTAATGATTGCAACTGCTCTGATGTCATATCTAGCTCTTGCCATTTCCTCGTATACTCTTTTAATAGAGCTAATCTTTTTAATAACTTCTTATCTTTCTTATCAAGAGATACAGCGTTCTGAAGTGCCGTCAAAGCTGCGTTATAATTTAATAGATATTCCTCAGCTTGAGATAACAATTGCCAAGCTAAAGCATCATTTGAATACTGTTTAACATATTCTTTGAGTCCTTTTCTTGCTTCCAAAAGATGGGGAATTGCTTTTTTTGAAGGAGCTCTTCTTTGATAAGAACCTTGCATTGCTAATTTTTGTCCTTTTATTAGTTCATTTTTTAATTCTAATAAACTATCCATTCAAATGGCTCCTTTTAAACAGTATTAAGAAATTAAAAATCTTTTATTTGATTTTCTCATATACTTCAATACTCTTCCATTGTTTTATGTATGCTCTATACAACATTAGTTAACATAATCACTATTATAAGAACCAAAGAAAACAGACTTAAGCCTGTTTTCTTTTTTATATTTAAATCTCATTTAGAATATCTATTTTCAAATAAATATTCTGCAACTCAAGTATCTCTTAGTAAAGATCAATCTTTATTCATCTTCCACATCAAGTAAATAGCCAATGAATTCTTCATATAATGCAATATCATCCTGTAGTGATTCTTTCGTCTCTCCATCTATCAAATCAAGAGATAGCCTGTCTGCAAGGTCATCTCCACCATCGACCATCACCAATATAGAATGAATAACTCCCTCGATAATTTCATTTTGTATTTTTTGAAAGGCAAGTAATTCTTCTACTGAGGAGAGTTTTTCAGATAGAAACTGATACTCTTCTTCACAATTAGAGGCTATTGAATCAGCATTAGGGCTTAAATTTTCAACAGCAGTGTTCACCCAATAGCTTTTAATATTCTTTAAATTCTCAAAAAGTAATTTTTGTTTATCATTAAGCATTGTTAATTCTCCTTGTTCTAATTATTCCTAAAAATAATTATATCTGTTCTTCAACCCAACTTCCTCGTAAACGAATAATAAATAGTGAATTAAGCAAACTACTCAAGATGCCGTAAGGCATTCTTTCTTTGCCGAAATATGGATAGCAGAAAAACCTACTCTTTTGACTGGGAAGAGATAGGTTTTTCTGTTTTTTAAGCTGTATACGATATACAAAGGTAG
>NZ_JBFULJ010000070.1:0-12572 GCF_056400385.1 Priestia sp. P5_B4 | reverse complement strand
CCTTTGTTCCGAATAAATAAATAGGTGCGCCCCCGAGCGAAACATGAGCTGAGTATGTAATTCCTGTAGAGCCACATGCTTTACTTAATTCCTCTACGACGATAGCAAAACTAACCGTATCTGCTCCTCCGCCTCCATACTCTTCAGGAAAAGGAAGACCCATTACCCCAAGCTCACCTAACTTTTTAAAAACATCAAGCGGAAATTGCTTACTTCGATCGCGTTCTAATGCATTCGGTGCTACTTCCGCCTCTGAAAACTCTCTCAGCGTCCGTTGAATCATCTTTTGTTCATTGGTTAATTCAAAATTCATTTTTATTCCCCCTAAAAAAATGTATACGCTTACATTATTTAATTATAATTCATTTTTGTAAATTTTCTCAACTTTTAAAACGTTTTAATTTTTTCATGTTATAATAGAGAAGTACCAATCAAAGCAAGAATAAAATGATAGCGATTCCATTTTTCGGATGTTTAAAAGGAATTTGAACAGCTTATGCTCTGTAACAAAAGAATATAAAGGAGCATTTGCAAAACGAAGGACAATTCAGTAAAATATATGAAAGAAGAAAAGTTGGTAAAAAAATCAATATACTTCTTCAAAATGCGTTTTTATGAAATTTATTCCATAAAAAAAATAGATAGCCCCTTTCCTCTAGGAAAGAAGCTATCTCATAAGCGTTATTTACGCTTTTATCTATTCTAAGAAATCTTTTAAACGTTTGCTTCGGCTAGGGTGACGAAGCTTACGAAGCGCTTTAGCTTCAATTTGACGAATACGCTCACGCGTTACGCCAAATACTTTTCCTACTTCTTCAAGCGTACGCGTACGTCCATCGTCCAGACCAAAGCGGAGTCTAAGAACATTTTCTTCGCGATCTGTTAACGTATCAAGGACGTCTTCTAACTGCTCTTTTAATAATTCATATGCAGCATGTTCAGAAGGTGATGTTGCATCCTGGTCTTCAATGAAGTCACCTAAATGCGAATCATCTTCCTCACCAATTGGTGTTTCGAGGGAAACCGGTTCTTGAGCAATTTTTAAGATTTCACGAACTTTTTCAGGTGTTAAGTCCATATCTTCTGCAATTTCTTCAGGAGATGGTTCACGACCTAAATCTTGTAGAAGCTGACGTTGAACACGAATTAGCTTGTTAATCGTTTCAACCATATGAACGGGAATACGAATCGTTCTTGCTTGGTCAGCAATTGCACGAGTAATAGCTTGACGAATCCACCATGTCGCATACGTACTGAATTTATAACCTTTGCGATAATCAAATTTTTCTACCGCTTTAATAAGACCCATGTTTCCTTCTTGAATTAAATCAAGAAACAGCATACCGCGCCCGACATAGCGTTTAGCGATACTTACAACAAGACGTAAGTTTGCTTCAGCAAGACGACGTTTCGCTTCTTCATCGCCTTCTTCAATACGTTTTGCTAAATTGATTTCTTCCTCTGCTGACAATAAGTCAACGCGTCCGATTTCTTTTAAGTACATACGAACTGGATCATTAATTTTTACACCAGGAGGTACACTTAAATCATTTAAATCAAACTCTTCTTCTTTTGACAGTTCTTGAATATCGGGATCGGCATCGTCATCATTTGCTTCAGATTCACTCATTACTTCAACACCTTGTTCTCCAAGGTATTCATAATATTCATCCATTTGATCGGATTCAATTTCGAAGTTCGCCATACGCTCTGCAATTTCTTCGTATGTGAGCACACCACGTTTTTTTCCGATTTCGGTCAATTGATCTTTTACTTGTTCAATTGTTAAATCTGAATCAAGTTGTTTTGATTGAGCTGATTTTTCAGCCATCAGATCCCCTCCTTCCAAAATTTTAAGGAAAACCTTCTAAAAGTGGGACTAATACGCAATATCGTTTATTTTAACGTTTTTTTTAACTGTAAAATTTCCATTGCTATTGTCGCAGCTTTTAAATAATCTTTTTGACGCTCTGCTTCTTGCTTTTCTGCTTCTTTTTTTTCTATCGCTAACCTTTGTGGGTAAATCAATATCGTTTGGACATAATCATTCAAAGCTTGCTCCGACAATTCATCATTGATTGACATCATCGCCAATTCTGAAGCTAGACTAGACAACGAAGACTCGGGCAACCGTTCGATAAATCCGCTCGGATTAGGCTCGTGTCCTTCCTCGTAATAAGCATACAAATATAGAACAAGCGCACGATGTTCCTCAACATTGAACTGACCTTGAAGTCGGTCTTGAATTCTAAATGCTACATCCTTATCTTTCAACATATGAGCGATCAAAAAACGTTCTGCATTTTGATAAGCCGGTAATAAGCTTCTCTTTACGACTGGTTGTCTATTTATATTATTTCGATTTGGAGAATCATTATCCTTTTTCTTTTTTTCAGTTCGATACACTTGATACTGCTGTTCTTTAAGCGCATCTAATGAAATGGAAAACTCTTGTGCCAATTGGCGTAAATAATGATCTCGCTCTACAGCTTTCGTAAGGAGGCTTATTTCTTTCAAAACGTCTTCAATGTATTGCATACGTTCAGATTCATTTTGTAGATTTCGTTTTCGGCGGAGATACCTCATTTGAAATGCCATAAAGGTCAAGCTGCTATTAATAACATCATTTTGAAACTTCTCTGCCCCGTATTCTTTAATATAATCATCCGGGTCATAACCATCCGGCATCACAGCAATCTTAACGGTACAACCTACATTTGTTAAGATTGCTGTTGCTTTGTGCGCTGCTTCAATTCCGGCAGAATCTGCATCATAGCAAATGATAACGGACTCTACATTTCGGCGAATAATCTTGGCTTGTTCTTCTGTTAAGGCAGTTCCCATTGTTGCGATTGCGTTCGGGCACCCTGCTTTAACAGCCGAAATAACATCTGCAAATCCTTCAAATAAAATAACCTGCTGATTTTTGCGTATATGTTTTTTAGCGCGGTGAAAGTTGTAGAGTGTGCGACTTTTGTTAAAAATAGAAGTTTCGGGACTATTTAAATATTTAGGCTGCCCTTTTATCTCTTTTAGCAGGCGCCCTGAAAATGCAATTGTTTTGCCTTGCAAGTCAGCAATAGGAAACATAATTCGATCACGAAAACGATCAAAGTACGTTTCATCTTGGTTGCGTTTAATGATTAAACCTGCATGTTCCATCTCTTGCGGATTAAACCCACGTTTTGTTAAGAACTTACTTACAAATTCCCACGAATCTAAAGCAAAACCTATCTCAAATTCATCGATAATTTCTCGTGAAAACCCTCGATTTATTAAATAATCATAAGCATCTTGGCCTTCTTTTGTATTTACCAATAAATGATGGTAAAATTTCTTTAAAAGCTCGTGTGCTTCAATCATTTTATTGCTAGGCTTTTGATTATCTTCTTCATGAGGATGTATCTCATGTTCGAAAGGAATATCTCCTTTTTCAGCAAGCTGCTGAACTGCTTCCGTGAAGGACAGTCCTTCTAATTCCATTATGAATGAAAATGAATTCCCTCCTGCACCACATCCAAAGCAATGATAAATTTGTTTATCAGGCGATACTGAAAAAGACGGTGTGCTTTCCCCATGAAACGGACAGAGTCCAAAATAATTGCGCCCTTGTTTTTTTAGTTGTACATAATCGCTTATGACGTCGACAATATCTACTGAATGCCGAATACGGTCGATTACTTCATCAGGAATTCGATTTGCCATAGTAACAGCTCCGTATTTCATATAATATTCTTCACTAAGTGCTAAATTCCTGCAAGTTTCGACAACATTTTTTCAAAAGCTTGAATGAAATGCTGGCGATCTTCTTCACTAAATGCCTTTGGGCCTTTAGTATGACGGCCTGACCGTCGCTCTTTTGCAGAAACATAACGAAAGAAAAGCACCGTATTCATTTCGTCGTCATTATAGTACTTTCCACGAGGAGACAGTGCGTAAACCCCTCGACTTACTAACATGCTTGCTAAGCCAGTATCTTGAGTTACCACAATATCCTGCTTGACTGCGTGATTTAAAATATATAAATCTGCGGCTTCCTTTTCTGCATCCACATAGACCCATTTTCCTGGTGTAGGATTTGTTTGCATGTGAGCATAGGAAGCAACAAACACAAGATCGATGTCATATGTATGTGTAAGTTCAACGATTTCTGCTTTAACAGGGCATGCATCAGCATCGACAAAAACTTTACTTTTTCTTTTGCTATAACTCTGTATTCTACATCCCTCCAGAGATTCCTTCTAACAATTTGTTATTTCCTGTAGATGGCATTTGTCGAATACTTTTTTCGATTTTGACTTGACTTTTATATAAATAGTTTATTCGTTCTTAACAAAGTCTAAACCTAAAACTATTCTTTTTTATCACAATTTTTTATTATAATATAAACAATCTATATTTTCTATACCAAAGTCACTTGTTTTTAAAAGTTCTGTCATATTCATCTTTGGGATATTTTCTTAGGCTTACAGCACACAAACATAAGAAAGCAATCTCCTTTATGTCACGCACAGAGGAGATCTATCGTTTATTTCTTTTTGATGGTATTAAGAATGATACCTGCTGTTTCTTCTACGGCTCTGTTGGATACGTCCACCACTTCACAGCCAATCTTATCTACAATCCCTTGGAAAAATTCAAGTTCTTCTTTAATACGGCCAATATTAGCATAAATTGCTTTATCGTTTAGCCCAAGAGACTTTAAACGCTCTTTACGAATATCGTTTAACTTTTCAGGACTAATAGTAAGTCCTATACATTTCTCAGGTGATACGTGAAACAGCTCTTCTGGTGGATCTACCTCAGGTACAATCGGAACATTGGCTACTTTCAAACGCTTGTGTGCTAAAAATTGAGAAAGAGGTGTTTTAGATGTTCTTGATACACCGATTAATACAATATCCGCTCTAAGAATGCCTCTCGGGTCACGCCCATCATCATATTTCACTGCAAATTCAATTGCTTCTACTTTCTTAAAATAATCTTCGTCTAATTTTCTAGCCATTCCAGGCTCATAGCGAGGAGAAAGTTGATAAGAAGATTGAATTTTATCAATTAAAGGTCCAATAATATCAAATACCTCTACCCCGTTCTTGGACGCTTCTTGAATTAAAAATTCTCTCATTTCGGGCTTTACTAGCGTAAAGCCAATAATAGCGTTGTTCATCTTCGCTACTGAAACCACTTCTGAAAGTGTTGCGATGTCCTCTACGTAAGGTACTCTTTTAATTACAAAGTCCGTCATATTGAACTGACTTGATGCAGCCTTTACAACTAGTTCAGCTGTCTCACCTACAGAATCCGAAATGACATAAAGACATGGGTTGTTCATATTTTGTGCATCCCCTTTTTAATCCTTTTTCACTTATAATACTTCATCATTTGCTAATGCTACTAGTAATTTTGTAATATTTGTTTTGGTAATGCGTCCCACCACTTCAAAATTGCCGTCTCCCTCTTTAATAACGGGCATAGCATCAATCTGTTTTTCAATTAAGATCTTAGCAATATCAATTAACAAATCTTCGCGATAGCAATATGTAATGTTGGGCATTCTCGTCATGATAATATGAACAGGAATAGATGTGAGCTCTTGCTTTCCGATACTCGCGCGCAATAAATCTTTACGCGACAGTACTCCCACCAGCTGGGATTTCTCATCCACTACAAAAAGGGTCCCCACGTCTTCTAGAAACATTGTACAAATAGCATCATATACCGACACATTTTCGTTCACAACCACCGGGATAGACTGATATTCTTGCACCTGTATTTTTTTTATTTTATCTGTAAGAAGCTGTGCTCCTGTCTTACCTGTGTAAAAGTAACCTACGCGCGGTCGCGCTTCTAAATAACCAGCCATTGTTAAAATAGCCAAGTCCGGTCTTAGCGTTGCCCGCGTAAGGCTAAGCTGATCTGCAATATGCTCACCTGTAATAGGGCCTTCGTCTTTGACAATTTGCAAAATTTGTTCTTGTCGTTTGTTCAGTTCGATTATACTCACCACCTAATCATTAAATGTGACATACTATTTATAAAACATTATATACTTTTTAAGCAAAAGTAAAAGCTATAACTTATTAATTTTAGCATTTTATCTTTTTAGAATGCCGTTTATTTTACCACGGCTTCTCAAAAAAAGCAGGCATTACGCTTATAATAAGTGAAGCTACCTCTTCGCTCCACAGTAAAAAGGGTGTCCTCTACACACTACGAGGCACCCTAGCGACAGCAATTCCTTGCATATCACTGATTATCTTTTCTATTTCTCATCAGAGAGCGATTGTTTTAAAGACTCCATCTGATTCAAAAAACGCTTTGTTTTTAAAAACAATCCTGAATATTCTTCGTAATATTGATCAATTACAAACTTTAATTGTTTTTTTGTTTCAGGCTTAACAGAAATAGAACCTAACCGCTTTAAATCAATATAATAAAATAGCCTTAATAGTTTAACCGTCATCGGACTAATTTTCAAATGATAAGGATCTTTTTCTAAGCATCGGTGACAAATAAACCCGCCTTCTCGAATGGAAAAATGAAATGTTCCTTCACCTTGGTGGCAGACTGCACATTCATTTAATGTAGGATGAAGACCTAGAACGTTTAACATTTTCATTTGATAAATAAAAGTTAAGATCTCTGCATCATACTCTTCGTTCATATAATGAATGGTTTGGTGCAGCAGCTCAAAAAGAAATGGATTTGGTTTATTGTTCTCAGTAGCTTTATCCGTTAATTCAAGAATATAAGAAGCATACGCTGTTGTGAAGATATCTTCGCGTATGCTTCTCATAGATGAGATAACTTCTCCTTGATGGAGAGTGCCCATTCCTGAACCTGCTTGTATAAAAAAGTATCCATACGTAAATAATTGTGTGACAGAAGCCAAGCGACTACTAGGCTTTTTTGCCCCTCTTGCCATGAGACCCACTTTTCCGAGTTCACGTGAATAAATGGTGACAATTTTATTTGATTCACCGTAATCATTCGTTCGAATGACAATTCCTTCACACTTTTTAAACAATCATCATCACCGCCATCTTACAGAAGGCTAAGACAAGGGAGAATTGAGACTTTCGCTGTTGTCCTCATATGTTTCGGGTCTTTCTTTCACTTCATTTTCAAGTTCCTTAAAAATGAGATAAGTATCAATGCTACCTGTTTGTGAAAAAATGTTCCAAGTAAAATTCAACATAGAACTCCCACCTTTCTAACCATAAAGATCAGATACATATTTCAATTCCTTATGTTTAGAATAGCCTTCCGACGTAAAATCATGTAACACAATTTTTTACAAATTACCTTCTTTTATGAAGGGATATAAATTAATGCAAACAAGAACTCAAATGATTAATATTCGTCTTCTCTAAATCCAAAGTCACGGAGATGCGACGCTCGGTTTCGCCAATCTTTTTGCACTTTTACCCATAGTTCTAAAAATACTTTTGAACCTAAAAGGGCTTCAATGTCTGCTCTTGCTTTTCTTCCTACCTCTTTTAACATCTTTCCTTGCTTTCCAATTACGATGCCTTTTTGTGAATCTCTTTCGACGATAATTGTAGCGCCCACGTAAACAGCACCATTATCTCGTCTTTGCATAGAATCCATCACAACGGCAATAGAATGAGGTATTTCTTCCCTCGTTGCATGCAGTACTTTTTCACGAATTAATTCCGTAATAATAAAGCGCTCTGGGTGATCAGTTACTTGATCTGCCGGATAATATTGCGGACCTTCCGGCAATCGCTGCTTAATTTGATCAAGCAAACGCTCCACGTTATTTCCTTGTAAAGCTGAAATTGGCACAATTTCAGCAAAAGGATATAAGTCTTTATAATTCGTGATAATTGAAAACAATTCGTCTGGATGAATTTCATCAATTTTATTAATCACAAGGAAAACAGGCGTTTTTGTGTCCTTTAAACGCTCGATAATAAATTCATCGCCTCGACCTAAGCCTTCTGTTGCGTTAATCATAAATAAAATTAAATCTACTTCTTTAAGCGTATTTTGCGCTACCTTCATCATAAAGTCGCCTAATTTATGCTTTGGTTTATGAATTCCTGGTGTATCAATAAACACAATCTGCGCCTGATCTTCCGTGTACACACCCTGAATTTTATTTCTAGTTGTTTGCGGTTTGTCACTCATAATCGCAATCTTTTGACCAATTACTCGGTTCAAAAAAGTTGATTTCCCTACGTTTGGTCTTCCAATAATTGAAACAAAACCTGACTTAAATTCATTATTACTCATGTAAATCCTCCGATGAAAATGCTCCTGGAAGTAATTCTTCCACAGTTAATTCTTGTATGTCATTTTTTAAATTGGTTAATATAACTTTCATTTCTTTTGGACAAAGCTCAGAGATTACTTGTCTGCATGCTCCACACGGAGAAACAGGACGATCAGTATCAGCTACTACAGCAAGTGCTGCATACTCTTTATCACCTTCTGAATAGGCTTTAAATAAAGCCGTACGCTCAGCGCAATTGCACATGCTATAAGCTGCATTTTCAATATTGCAGCCGCGATAAACCTTTCCATCTTTCGTCAATAAAGCTGCACCAACTTTAAATTTTGAATACGGTACATAAGCCATTTCACGAGCTTTTTTCGCCTCATCAATCAGTCCGGTCTTATCCATTTATCCGCTCTCCTTTTGCGCTTCTACAGGTCTTTTAACTTGTCCTTTTTTATTATACCACGGGGGTGTAAAGAACCAAAAAGAATCCTTTTTAAAACAAATACTTTAAGAAAATAATTCCTCCTATAAGGACAGCAAAACACGCATAGACCAACACCGCGGCTGCGGCTGCATCTTTTGCGTGTTTTGCTAGTATGTGATATTCAGGAGAAACTAAATCGACAACTTTTTCAACCGCTGTATTCATTAACTCCAAGCTGAACATGCCTGCAATCAGAAGCAGCACAACCACCCATTCACCAGCTGTAATTGACAGCACGGCTCCTAAGAAAAGGACGATGAAAGAAGCTGCTACGTGAATTTGCATATTTCTCTGTGTTTTACAAACATAGATAAACCCTTCTATTGCATAACCAAAGCTACTGACAACTTTAGCTATCCCCTTTTTATCGCGAGAGTCCATATTGTTCTAAAATATCTTTTTGACGTGTAAACATCTCTTTTTCATCTTCTGATGTTTCATGGTCATATCCAAGCAAGTGCAAGAAACCGTGAACCGTTAAGAATCCTAGCTCCCTCATAAACGAGTGATTGTATTCTTCTGCTTGCTCATGAGCTTTTGGAATCGAAATGACAATGTCCCCTAGGACTCTTGGCATCTCATCTCCGATAATTTGCATTTCATCTTCGCCCATTTCTTCTAGCGCAAACGATATTACATCCGTTGGCTGATTTTTATGGCGGTATTGATGATTGATTTCTTGAATTCGATCATTATCCACAAATGTAACGGATACTTCTGCATCCTCTTGCAGATTTTCATATATAGCAGCGGCTTCAAGCAGCTTTTCAAGCTCTTTTTGCTGTTCTTCACTTACTTCGTTTGTTTCATCAATAAAATCAATAACTAAACTCATACCTTCACCTTCTCTTTTTTTATCTCTGGATATTCGATTCGGGAATGAAAAATCCCATTTAAAGTTTCACATAGTGCTTGGCGAATTAACTCTAGCTCTTTGAGCGTTACGTTACACTCGCTAAGCTGCTCATCCTGCAAGCGATCTTTAATAATATTTCGCACCAAGTTCTCAATTTTTTCCGGAGTCGGATTGGACATTGACCTTACGGCTGCTTCTACACTATCAGCTATGCAAATAACCGCTGCTTCTTTCGACTGAGGCTTTGGTCCAGGATAGCGATATTCTTTTTCATCAATTTTTTCTTCTGTTTGTTCGAGTGCCTTATGATAGAAAAACTTAAGCAGAGTGGTTCCGTGATGCTGCTCTGCAATATCTACAATCTCTTTTGGAAACTTGTGATTCCGCAAAATGGTCGCTCCATCTGTAGCATGTGCGATTATAATATTTTTACTAGTCTTAGGACTTAGTTTATCATGCGGATTAGTAATATTCATTTGATTTTCAATAAAATACTGCGGTCGCTTCGTTTTACCAATATCGTGGTAATAAGCCCCGACTCTCGCTAATAAACCGTTAGCTCCTATCGTTTCGCACGCCGCTTCAGATAAGTTTGCCACCATTACGCTGTGATGGTATGTTCCAGGTGTTTCGGTTAAGATTTTGCGTAATAGCGGATGAGTAGGACTCGATAATTCAATCAGCTTCATCGTAGATAAAATGCCAAATCCACTTTCAAAAAACGGTAGCAAACCTATAGCTAAAACGGAAGCGATAACACCAGATGCAATTGACATCATGCTGTAATAGCCAAGCTCTACAGTGCCGATATGACCATTTTTAATAAAAATAATCGCAAAGCTAATAATTACGTTTACCATAGCCACAAATAGACCTGCCTGCAAAATCCGTGAACGTCTGTGCTGCCTGCTTAAAAATAAAATAGCAGCAATATTGCTAATTAAAAAGTAGATCCCAATGTTCATATTAAACGAGGTTGTTAATTCACCATTAAAAATAATGCTTCCACAAATAGCAAATACAATGCTTGATAAAATAGCAATGCGTTCATCCATTAAAATTCGAATCAGCAAACCTCCCACCGCAACAGGAGCTAAGAAACCAATTTCTGATAAATCAATTTGCTGAAACAAGCTTAAGATTTTCATGAGGCCAATCGTAATGGTTGCTACTAATACATACAACAGCAAGGGCTGATATGTCTTGGTGTGAAATTCACGCAAATAGTAAATGAGGCCCGCTATCATCATTACAATCAGCAAAGCTAACCCCGCAAAAGGCTGAATAGATCCTTTATTATTCAACAATCCCGCGAGCTGGAGCTGACGATATATATCAGGATTAATAAGCTGATTTTCTTCTACGATAATCTGGCCTTGTTTGATTCGGACAGGCTCCACTTTTTCCACAGCTGCTTGACGGTTTTCAGCTGTTTTTTGTGGATCATAAATCACGTTTGGAATGATAGCGAATTTAGCGATTGCATTCATTGAATCCTTTAGAGAATTGCTGACATTGGTGTAAACAAGCTGACTTTCTACTTGATCTTTTTTCTCTTCTACATCGCTAATCTTCACTTGATCTTTCATCACATGATGAACGGCCGTGACTACAGCATCTTTCGCAATCGATAAATCACTGTTAGAAGACTGAAGCAGCTGCTTAATGGTATCCTTTGGCAAGTTTTTTTGAATGTCTTCAGGAAGCTTGTCCTCTAGCATTTTTTGTTTGGTTTTTAATACGGCATCGATACTGTCATCTTCATGATCTTCTTTTTCATATTCTGTATTAACTTCCATCATCGCATCAAAAATAGATGCAACAAGATCGACTTGGTTCTGTGCGTATTCTGTTTTTTGTGTATACACATCTTCAACGGCTTGTTCTGCCTCTGCCCGTTTTTTCTCTGTGCTCTCTTTATCTTCAATGGTAACGGGTGAGTAAATGGTTTGCGGAGAAATAGATAGTAATCTGAGATCTAATTCCTGCGGCTTTACATTGCTATACATAGACGCAAACATCATTACACCTAACAAGGCATATAACCCAATTTGAATTAACCGTAATCGCTCGATCTGTGCCATTGTTTGCTTGATTATCCGAAACGTTGACACAAACGTACCCCCTTTTACAAAAAATAGACCCTATTAAGAAAGGGTCTTTTGGTCAGCTTGTTCGTACGCTTGAACGATGCGTCCCACAAGTGGATGGCGCACAACATCTGACTGTTCTAGATGAACAAACGAAATACCTTTAACATTGGTCAGGATTTTCGAGACAGCCGCTAGACCAGACTGAGCTCCTTTTGGTAAATCAATTTGTGAAATATCTCCTGTAATCACCATTTTAGACCCAAATCCTAGTCGTGTTAAAAACATCTTCATTTGCGCCATCGTGGTGTTTTGCGCTTCGTCTAAGATAACAAACGCATCATCTAGTGTACGACCTCGCATATAAGCAAGAGGTGCTATTTCAATAACTCCGCGTTCGATTAGGCGTTGCGTATGTTCTGTTCCTAATACATCATGTAATGCATCATACAGAGGCCGCAAGTACGGATCTACTTTTTCTTTCAAATCTCCTGGCAAGAAGCCAAGACTTTCACCTGCTTCAACAGCAGGACGTGTTAAAATAATACGCTGCACGTGACCATTTTTAAGAGCATTAACGGCCATGACAACGGCTAAATACGTTTTACCAGTACCAGCAGGCCCAATTCCAAATACCAAATCATTTTTCTTAATAGCCGAAATGTATTGACTTTGTCCTAATGTCTTAACACGAATAGTCTTACCTTTTACATTTTTACCAATCTCTTCTTCATATACATCTTCAAAAAACTCGAGAGAATTTTTCTTAGCTAATTGAATCGCATACACAACATCTCGTTCAGATATGGAAATATTTTTTCGGATAATGTTCAGTAACTTTTTAAGCATTTCTTCCACTAGCTGAACATTTTCTGTACTTCCGGAGACTACAAC
>NZ_JBFULJ010000069.1:0-12579 GCF_056400385.1 Priestia sp. P5_B4 | reverse complement strand
GGCTTCAGGCTCMTCTTGGAAAATATGCTATATATGGTAACCATGATCACGGAGGATATGGAACAAATATCTATAAACAAGCCATTGAAGACGCAGGATTTAGACTTTTAGTAAATGAAGTTGACACGGTATCCATGCCTGATAAAAGCTACATTCATATTTGTGGACTCGATGATATTATGCTTGGGAATCCACAATATGAAGGAACGCTAGGGCAATTACAGCCGGATATTTTTTCTATTGCTATGATTCATGAACCGGACGTTGCTGTCAAAGCAGCTCCTTTTCCAGTAGATCTTCAGCTCTCCGGCCATAGTCATGGAGGCCAAATTCAAATTCCTTTTTACGGTCCTTTGATTACACCGCCCTTTGGGACGGTTTACCCTGAAGGAATGTACGAAGTTGGAGATTCTAAAATGAAGCTTTATGTGAATAGAGGCTTAGGAACCACTCGCATTCCTTTTCGTTTTTTAGCTACGCCTGAAATTACGCTTTTCACCCTGCAATCAACATAAAAACGCCCTTACGGGGCGTTTTTATGTTTTTTGTCTTTTTTTAGCTGATCATGACCGCCTAATTCTAGTCTTAAAGAAATAAACCAGGCTCAAAAACTTCCGTTCAGCCATACACTACAAAGACAACTGACAAGGAGGTTAAATTATGTACTATCAATATCCCTATACAGGATATCGTAATATTCCAAATGGTGACGAGCGCTTTTTTGGATTTCCTTTTGTTGCTGGCTTAGCTGGTGGGCTGCTTGGCGGACTAGCTGTTGGCGGTTTTGGAGGCAGACCTGGGTGCTGTCCACCACCTTATCCTTATCCAGTTCCGTTTTACGGCGGTGGATTTCCTGGAGGAGGATTTCCTGGAGGAGGCTTCCCTGGTGCCGGCTATGGAGGCGGTGCTCCTGTTTATAACACATACTACGGACCTGGATACGGTCCTGTTGGTCCCATTCCTAGATAATAACATGACTAAAAAGCCGACCACTCGGCTTTTTTTATGTTATTCTTGATTGTCGCAAAGAGCATATTGACAAAAAATCTCTTGACTATTAATAGAGAGCTCATGGTCTTTTTTTATGACGTAACGATAATTCCCTTCTTGGTCTTGTTCTCGTGCTTTTACATTATCAGCAAGCATAACTTCAAGCCACTTCCACACTTTTTTTTTCAAATATGTATCCAAGATAGGAAATAAAATTTCTACTCGTTTCACCATATTTCTTGTCATCATATCTGCAGATGAAAAGAAAAACTTTTCCTGTTTATTATGATGAAAATAATAGATTCGGCTATGCTCTAAAAATCGTCCGACAATGCTTCTTACTCTTATATTCTCGCTAACGCCTTGAATTTGAGGGCGCAAGCAGCACGCTCCTCTAACAATGAGTTCGATTGTCACACCAGCTATAGAAGCTTCATATAGCTTCATAATTAAAATTTTATCCGTCAATGAGTTCATTTTCCCAATGATTTTTCCATTGCCATACCGTCTATGATAATGGATTTCCTGATCAATGAGATGCAAAAAATCATTTCTTATATCAAATGGTGCAACGGATAAATGATGATATACTGGTTTTTGCGTATAGCCACTTAAGTAATTAAAAAAATTGGCCGCATCTATCCCGATGTTTCGGTTGACAGTAAAAAGACTTATATCCGTATAGATCTTTGCTGTGGCATCGTTGTAATTCCCAGTACCAAGATGAACAAACCGTTTAATATGCTCTCCTTCTCTTCTCACCACGAGCGTAATTTTACCATGCGTTTTTAAATGCGTCATTCCATATATCACGTGACACCCTGCCCGCTCTAGCTCTTTAGCCCATTGCACATTATTCTCTTCATCAAACCTCGCTTTTAGTTCAACTAGTACCGTCACTTGCTTACCTTTTGCAGCCGCTCGTTTTAATGCTTTAATAACGGGAGAATCTCCGCTTACCCTGTATAACGTTTGCTTAATAGCAAGTACATTTTCATCGTCTGCTGCACCGTTAACAAAATCGAGTACCGGCTTAAACGATTCATAAGGATGGTGAAGCAAAATATCTCTTTGAATCATTTGATCGAAAATATTTTGATCCGGGTGTAACTCTGTTGTAAGCTTAGGAATAAAGGCTTTTTCAGCCAACTCTTCATGCGTAGATTTAAGTAATCTATAAAACGAAAATAAACTGGTTAAATCCAGCTGTCCTTCGATCTCATACACATCTTCATCGTCAATTTCAAGTACTGACTCTAAATACGCTAGTACACCCTGATCATATGGACTCTTAATCTCAAGACGCACAGCCGCTCCCCATTTTCGCTTCTGTAACTCTTCTTCAATTTCTTTTAGTAAATCTTGAGCGTCTTCTTCGTGAATAGTCATATCTGCGTTGCGGGTAATTCGAAATTGAGAAACGGAAGAAACGCGATATCCCTTAAACAACTTCTTAATAAAATAGGCAATCACATCCTCTAGCAATACAAATAGACGGGTAGAATCTGATGTGGCTATTTCAATGTAGCGCATTAGCATCGAAGGTACTTGAACGATAGCTAGCCTTCCTTTTATTTCAGCAATTTGCTGCTCATCATTTAAATTTTCTGAAAGGACGACTGCTAAGTTCAAGCTTTTATTCATCAACATAGGAAACGGCCGGTAGGTATCAATAGCCATAGGAGTTAATACGGGAAAGATTTGCTCGTCAAAATACTGTTCAAGCGTATCTAGATTTGATTTCTCCAACTTTTCAACCGCAATGATTTCCACGCCGTATTTCTGTAATTCGGGAAGAAGTGTATGAATATACGTATCATACTGCTGCTTGACTAGATCGTGGTTTTGTTTAGAGATAGAAAATAGCTGCTGTTTAGGAGTTAAGCCTGCTTTGTTTTCAGGTTTGCTAAATCCAGCTTTCACTTGATCTTTTAATCCGGCTACCCGAATCATAAAAAACTCATCTAAATTTGAACTGAAAATTCCTAGAAATTTAAACCGCTCAAGCAAAGGGTTTTTCGTATCTACTGCTTCTTCCAGCACCCGCTTGTTAAAAGCCAGCCAGCTCAATTCACGATTATTGTAATAAGCTGAATCAGCCACTTGTATGGTTTGCCTATAAGTGCGATTACTTTCTAACATTAGCCTCACCTTCCAGGATAATGGATTTAATCTAGTTAGCTATACTGAATATTCTAACCGATTCAGCGTTATTCTAAAGCTTAGCAAATTCAAGAACAATATTTTTTTTCACTACTTTTTCTAGATGCTTTTTCTGTTTTTCAGCCTGATATTGTTCAGGACGAAAGTTTTTTGTACATAATAGTTTAATCGTAACTGTGTTTTCATCGCTTTTCATGTCAATATGTTGAATAACATTTCGCTTTGTTGCATGTAAACCGTCAGCTATTTTTAAAACCGCACCGAGCAGCTGGACTTTTTTTTGTTCTTCTTTTGTTAACCACTTTTTAAAAGGAGCAACATATTGCCTAAAAGAAGACTTTCCTTTATATGAAGAAACAAGTGCCAGCTTTAAACGTTCTCTATGTGAAATTCCATCGATTGTACGATTAGCAAGCACATAAAACGTATGCTGGCTGCTTGATTCGGCATCAATATACTCTCCTATATCATACACTTGCGCAGCTTTTATAAGAAGCGCTAAGTCATCCTCTTTTAAATCAACCGTTCCCTGCTCCTTAAGATGCTGAAACATCATAATAGCTGTGCGGGTAAGCTGTTTGACATAATCTTTATTTACTTCAAACTCTTCCATTATTTCTTGAAAACTTTGCTGTATGACATCGGGGTACATTGACTGGATATTAGCATCAGACGCTTCCTTAAATAACACCCCTTCTCTTAAGCCTTTGCGGCTTAAGATGAAGCGAGTCGCGTTGACTGTTTCATATAATAATTGAAATACTTCAATCGCTGGCAAAATTGTATCCGCACGATCTTTTGACAAGCGGTCTAGCTTTTGAAGATTGTGATAAGACAATGAGCCTATAGCAGATTTCACATGCAATATATCAGCTAAGTTCATTTCATATTGATGCAGCCCGGCGAGAGGATAGTGGATAAAACCTTGATGCACCTGAACCATACCTCTTGCACTTCCTCCAATTGCTACAATCGGAACTTGGCGATTTAAAATCCACGGAACAGTATGGAAATGCCGGATCACGAAATCGCGGATTTTTACTTTTTCTTCTGCAGTGGGAATATTGCCTTTGACGAACTGGAGACGCAGAGATAAGGCACCGAACGGAAAGCTGTGGTACTGCACTAACTCCCGATTGCGAAAATACGTAACTTCCGTACTTCCCCCGCCAATGTCAATTGTAATGGCTTCTTCGATCGAAGTGGAATGAATAACGGCAACAAAGCCGTAATACGCTTCTTCATCTTCAGACAATAGTTGAATAGAAAAGCCCGTTTCTTTTTTTACAAGCGCTAGAACTTCTTTTGCATTAGCCGCTTGACGGATGGTAGCTGTGGCCACACAGGTAACGTGCGGCAGCCGCTGATGCTTGATAATAACTCCAAATGTTTTAAGCGTATCAAGCAAGGTATATATTCCTTTAGCCGTTAACACTCCTTCTTTACTTAAATAATTTCGAAGCCGTGCAGCTACTTTCACGTTTTCAATTTGCTTAAATCCTCTGCCTTTTTTGTATTCATAAATAACAAGGCGTATCGTATTTGAACCTATATCAATCAGTCCATGTTTATAAGTCAATGTAATTTCAACACCTTTTCAAAATAACTTTATGCTCACAAAAGTCACTTTTACTTTTTTCAACCGTATACTGTTACAACATAGTCATATATCAAAGGAGCGAAGTTAATGAGATATATAGTAAAGCGCGGTGAAACCTGGCAAAGCGTTTCAGGTGACTACCGGACTCCGGTTGAAGATCTGTGGATGGCTAATCCTTTTGTAAGCCATAGTACGCTGAAGCCTGGGCAAGTAATCATCATTCCAAACCTTCCTGATAAAGAGCTCATTCCTTACACGATCCACGTGTTTATTGCTGAAAAGCAGCTTGAATTACGAAGAAATAATATCATACAAAAAGTCTATCCCATTGCAGCAGGAAAAATGCTGAGCACAACCCCTACTGGAGACTTTGTTATCGTTAACCGGGAGCCAAACCCCGGGGGGCCTTTTGGCACAATGTGGCTAAGCTTGTCTAAAAAGTCATATGGCATTCACGGAACAAATGATCCAAGTTCTATTGGAAAAGCCGTATCCAAAGGATGCATTCGCATGTATAATGCCCAAGTAAATGAGCTAGCTCAAATTGTGCCAAATGGGACTGGTGTTTATATTCGACCTTCTCGACGAATGGCTCAATAGTTCGGGATTTACTAATCAATGATGGTTTAACTGTGGGAACAGCATTTTTTTAAAAATAAAAAGTATGGCGTGCTGTTCCACTTTACTTGTATAAGGAAGCGTAACAAAACAAACCCTATACATAGGAAATTTCATTAATTACCAAAATACTTCTTCGTGTAATTATTTTCAAATGGGACAAGACACGCTATAATGAACGTATCAGCTTTCACCTTATAGGTTGAACAGCTGATATGATAGAAAGGGAGTGAACGTATGTCTCAAGCAAATGGACAAGGCTCTTTGACCCCGTCTGTATCTGAGATTGCACAAGCTATTTTCACTGTAAATCGTCACGCAAAAGCTGCTCCTGATCCTAAGCAGTTATATACGTTAAAGAAAATTGCATTAGATCAACTAATTTTAGAAGGAAAAGCCAAAAAAGAAGGACTTCACTTTTCGCCAAACCCTGGTAAAAGTCAACAAAAATCAGATGTACTTGTATCAGTTGGAGACTACTTTTTCCATATGCCTCCAAAGAAAGAAGACTTCAAAGAGTTATCACACCTCGGCCATTTAAACCATCAGTATCGAAATCCCAAAACGACTATGTCATTATCTTATGCGAAGCGCTTATTATCTAAATATACGGGTCATCTCGTACAGCCGGCTAAAAGCCCTGTTTCGACTCCAAGAAAACGGCAAGCACCTGTGTTTAAACCGCTGGGTAAAAGTTATTTTTAAAAAAGTGCCTGAAGTGGAGCAATCTGCTTTCAGGCACTTTTTTGTGATCCTACAAAATATAGAGATCGATCAACTCAACAAGCTCTCCGATTTCCGGCTTACTTACTTGTCCTTCCGCTCCTACCATCTTTCCCTTGTGACGTAAATCTTCTGTGATAAGAGAAGAGAAGATAATGACTGGAAGTATAGAAAGCTGAGGATTTTCTTTCACTTTTTTAGTTAAATGATGCCCATCCATTTGCGGCATTTCTATATCTGTAATAAGCAGCTGGACTTGATCACTGATTTCCACACCTTCATCGATCACTGAGCTCAGATAGTTCCACGCTTCCTCACCGTTCTCAAAAAATTCCGTGTTCTCATAACCTGCTTGTGCAAGAGTATCTTCAATCATTCGGCGCAGCAGCGGTGAGTCTTCAGCCACGACAATCTTTTTATTAGAGCGTTCCCTAGCCCCTAGCTTTTTGATTTTCGACTGATTAATACCCGCATCAGGGTTCACGTCAGAAATCAGCTTTTCAAAGTCTAACAGCAGAATCATTTGACCGTTTAATTTTACCACTCCAGTAATCTGCGTTTCCAAACCTTGATACAAATCTGAAGGCTTCTCAATTTCTTTCCAAGAAATACGGTGAATTTGCGTCACTGCATGGGTATGAAAGACAATTTTTTGCTGATTGAACTCTGTAACAATTAACTTATCTTTTTCAGGCGTATTTGAAGGTTCCATTTTTAACGCTTTTGCTATGTCAACAACAGGAAGTACTTCCCCTCTTAGCTCTATAATACCTTCTATGTAAGAATGCGCATTGGGAACAGGTGTAATAGATACGGGATTAATAATCTCTCTAACTTTTACTACATTAATGCCAAACCAAACATTTCCTATCTCAAATTCGACAATTTCCAATTCGTTTGTACCGCTTTCCAACAGTATTCCTTTATCTGGATTCATATACTTACTCCTCTCATCTCACCTGCTTATCTAATAGTCCATATTTCCCATTATAGTGACCGGCTCTTATATCCGTAAAGAAAAATTTTCTTATTTTGTTATCCTTTTTCCCTAAAACATATACATAAAATATTGTTTTACGAATTAACAGAATATTATATACTATATAAAAACATGAGCATCGATCCCTTTTGTCTCATCCTCTGCTCAGTTTTTTAATTGCTCTACTTTACTTCTCTATACTAGCTTATGAACTTGAGTCAAACGACTACTCCTATTCGAACGAGGTGTAATTTATGAACAGAGGATTACAAAAAGAAGAAACAAAAAAACGCATCCAAAAAGCCGCTATCTCTTTATTCCAACAGCAGGGATATCAAAAAACGACTGTGTCTCAAATTACCCATGAAGCGGGTGTAGCAAAGGGAACATTTTTTAATTACTTCAAAACAAAAGAAGAAGTTCTTCACTACCTTGGAATTAATTTTACAAACCGTATCTCCTACAAATTAGAACAGCTCCTTCAAACAGAAGAACCAACTGCTGCCATTGTTAAACAACTGTTTTTATTACTAGCACAATCAAATGAAGAAGCGAACCCTCACCTAATCCGTTCTTGGTTTCATATTGCTATTACCAACAGTTCCTTTCAACAATCCGAAATTCTTCAAATTGAAAAAATGCGTGCTCATTTTACAAAAGTTTTTCAAACAGGACAAGACCGAGGTGAACTTATAGTCGATATCCCTGCCGAAGAAATGGCTTCTATTGCTATACTTAATTTTTTTGGCACACTTCTTTACTGGTGTACCAACCAACCCGACTCTGCTACCCTTCAAGAAAGAATAGACAAGTCGGTTACTCTTCTATTTAGAGGGTTTCTTATTCATTCCTAAAAGCCTGTTCACAAATTTTTAACAAGAAATCGAAGATAGCTGTGGACTCTACAGCCAAAACGGTTTATACTACACAAAGTGAATGAATAATCTTAAAAGAAGGTGTTCGTAATATGAAAGGCTCCGTCATTCTTTTTAATGACGATAATGAAATGACCATTATTGAAAACGTAGAAGAAGCTGTATATCAAGATATTAAAGAACAAGAAGGCTCTGATCACTGCGTTGTAACATTGGACGATCATGAAGTTGATTTTGGCTACGTTTCCCCCGTTTATTGGCGTGAAGGCCAAATACACACTGACTAATATACAAGACCTGCATATATATGCAGGTCTTTTTATGCGCTTATTATTTTGAATCTAGAATTGAACGTGAAGCGAGGAATCTCTGATTTCCTAACACATACCTCAGCACATTCGCAGCTAAAAACAGGGTTAACAACTATATAGAAAGGGTACATTTCAAGTAATAGAAGCTGCGTTTTATTTTAAAAAAGGAGGTTTATGTTATGAGTTCTTATCGAAAAAATATGAATCACTATCCTCACTCATCTCAGTACACACCTTACCAACACTATTACGCGAAAGAAGCTGATCGTATTTTAACGACTATGAGTACAAACTTTAATAAACAGCATTTGAAATCTCTTATCGACGATGCGTTAGATAACAGAGACGAAGAACAATTTTATGAACTAACAACTGCTTATAATAAGCTATATAACGCCTAACTTAAAACCACTATTTGCAAAATGCGCAAATAGTGGTTTTTTACCTATTTTCATTGTGATAAAATGAGTTGAAAATACGCGGAAGGATTTGAAACCATGGAGCACTTAATCAATAAACGTGTCAAAGAAATTGAACTATCAGGAATACGTACATTTTATAATATGGTCTCACAATACCAAGATGTTTTATCCCTCACAATTGGACAACCTGACTTCTTAACACCACAGCATGTAAAAGAAGCGGCAAAATCTGCAATTGATGGTAACCAAACTTCTTATACCCACAATGCTGGAACAATAGAACTGCGCGAGGCAGCAGCTCAATTTGTCAAAGAAAAATATGACTTGCACTATAACCCAGCGGATGAAGTGATTGTGACCATTGGAGCTAGTCAAGCAATTGACATTGCTCTTCGCACCATTTTAGAAGAAGATTCTGAAGTTATTTTACCTGGACCTGTTTACCCAGGGTACGAACCGCTTATCCGGCTAAACGGCGCTAAACCTGTACATATTGATACAACCGCAACAGGATTTCGACTAACAGCGGATTTAATCCAACAACATCTGACGTCTAAAACAAGATGCGTCATCTTACCTTATCCGTCTAACCCTACAGGMGTGACGTTGTCACAGCAAGAATTAGAAGAAATTGCCGCTCTTTTAAGCGATAAAAATATTTTTGTACTATCCGATGAAATATACAGCGAGCTCGTTTTTGATAAAAAACATCAGTCCATTGCCTCTATTTCCTCTATGAGAGAGAAAACAATTGTTATTAACGGAGTATCAAAGTCTCATTCTATGACAGGCTGGCGAATTGGCCTTTTATTTGCTCCTTCTTATTTAGCCAAACATATTTTAAAAGTTCATCAATACAACGTGAGCTGTGCTTCTTCTGTCTCTCAAGCAGCTGCACTCGAGGCACTGACAGCAGGTAAAAACGATGCGGTGGATATGAAAAAAGAATACGAACAAAGGCTGAATTATGTGTATGACCGATTAGTAAACATGGGATTTGACGTAGAAAAGCCGACGGGTGCTTTTTATATCTTCCCTTCTATTCAGAACTTCCACAGCAATTCATTTGATTTTGCCCTGGAGTTGGTAAAAGAAGCAGGTGTTGCACTAGTACCCGGCAGCGCTTTTTCTTCCCACGGTGAAGGATATGTACGCCTGTCGTATGCGTATTCCATGAACACGCTGCATGAAGCCTGTGATCGAATTGAAGCTTATCTTACATCTCGTCAATCACGCTAAGCCGATGGTAAGAAGTGTATGCATTTTTTTGTGAGTGACAGCACATAAGAGCGGGTATACTAGAAGCATATAAATTGACTTCAATAGTGTATCATTATAAAATGTGCATCGATTCACTAAAGAAATACATACTTTTAACGGAGGTTTTTATTATGACAAAAGATTTTTTTGATGTGGTAAATGAACGTACATCGATTCGAGAATATGACTCTTCAGCTAAATTAAGCAAAGAAGAATTAACGGAACTTTTAGAAGCAACAGTGAAGTCACCATCAGCTTGGAACTTACAGCACTGGCATTTCGTTGTTATTACAGACCAAGATGCGAAAGAACGTCTACTTCCTATTGCTTACAACCAAAAACAAATTACAGAAGCAGGCGCTGTAGTAGCTGTCTTAGGTGATTTAGAAGCCAATAAAAATGTAGATGACGTGTACAACCCACTAGTCGAAGCAGGTCACATGACAGAAGACGTAAAAAATATTTTGTCAGGACAAATTAACGGCGCTTATAAAAACGGTGCTTTCGCCCGCGATGCAGCGTTTACGAATGCTTCTCTTGCATCTATGACATTCATGCTTGCAGCAAAAGCAAAAGGATTAGACACTTGCTCAATGGGCGGATTTAACGCTCAAAAATTTGTAGAAGAATTTAAAATTGAGGATCGATACATTCCGGTTATGCTTATCTCAGTTGGAAAAGCGGCTAAAGAAGCACACGCTAGCGACCGTTTACCATTGGATCAAGTTACAACTTGGATTTAACAAAAAACCCTGCGGCTGCAGGGTTTTTCTATGTAACTAAATAGATTTCACCATGCCTCCGTCGATTAGAAACGACTGGCCTGTCATATATGAATTCGCTCCCGAGACAAAGAAAGCAACGGCTTTTGCAAACTCTTCAGGCTGACCGTAGCGTTTAAGAGGAATTTGGTTTCTCATCTCTTCTTCAATTTCTGAAACGTCTACTCCCAGTTTTTCAGCACGAGTAGTATCTAGCTCTTTCACTCGGTCTGTTGCAATTCTTCCTGGCGCAACCGTGTTAATTAAGATACCGTCCTCTGCTAGTTCTGAAGCAAGTGTTTTGGTAAGCCCCACGATTCCTGTACGGAAGGTATTTGACAGAATAAGTCCAGCAATTGGCTCTTTAATGGAAGAAGAAGCAATATTGACAATACGTCCTCCGCTCTTTTTCATAACGGGCACTACCTCACGAATGATACGAATATAACTGAGGAGATTTAACTCAAATGCATTCTTCCAATCATCATCTGTTAACGAAAGGAAGTTCCCTGCTTTAGGACCTCCTGTATTATTAATTAAAATATCAATGGTTCCAAACGTATCTACTGTATATTGAATAACATCTTGAATATCTTGAGTTTTCGTGACATCTGCCGTTTTATGTAACACTTGTCCGCTTCCAAGGTATGAAATCTCTTCCGCTACTTGGATTAGTTTCTCTTCTGAACGACTTGCAATCATAACGTTTGCGCCTTCTTCTGCGAGCCTGGCAGCAATCGCTTTGCCAAGCCCTTGGCTCGCCGCAAATACAAGCGCTGTTTTTCCTTTTAATTCAACATCCATTTCTTTCACCTCGTCTAATAGTTCGAATCTTTTTAACTTTATCACGTTCTCGTCAAATTCTTCAATAAATATGAAATAATTTCTTTTTTCCATATGGTATACTTAATTATCTGAAAATTATTACTTAAAGGAGGCAAAAAAACAGTGTATAAAAAGCAATGCTTTGTCTTTCATCAAAATAAGCCTGTAACATGTACGGTACGATCCTATACATCAAATGACTTCGATGAGTTGATTCGGATTCAAGAAGAAAGCTTTCCCCCTCCTTTCCCTTCTGAATTATTATGGAGCAAAGATCAGTTAAATAACCATGTGTCCCTTTTTCCAGATGGAGCGCTATGCGTGGAGATAGACGGGACAATATGCGGATCTATCACAAGCGCGATTGTTTCAGTGGAAGGAAATGAGGCTCACACATGGGATGAAGTAACAGGAAGCGGATATATTCATACGCACGACCCTTCTGGTAATACGCTTTATGTAGTGGACGTATGCGTCACTCCTTCGCATCGATCGATGGGGCTTGGGAAGCTGCTTTTGCAGTCTTTATATGAAGTTGTGATTCATTACAAGTTAGAAAGGCTGCTTGGCGGGTGCCGCATCCCTGGATACGTATCAGTGTCTTCCTTGTACACGCCCGTTGAATACATGAACCTTGTATCAGCCGGAACTCTCTACGACCCGGTTATGACCTTTTTAATGCGCTGTGGCAGATCGCCTATTGGTCTCGCAGCAAACTATATTGAAGATGAAGATTCACACAACTACGCTGTACTAATGGAATGGAAAAATCCATTTTATACGGCTATTCAAAAAGAGGCTGGGACAAAAATATTTTAGCCCAAGTGAAAAACGAACCATTAATCAACACGTTTGATTAGTGGTTCGTTTTTTTGTGATGGTGAATATAGTTTTATCTGTTTCGTTCCTTCTAGCAGTCCAGCTCATCTATCTTATGTGTTCGTCTTTAGGTTGAATTCATTTAGTTATGTCTCAACCTCTTTTTAGATTATTGAACTTCTTCAATGCTCCACTCTAGCTCTTTATGAGTGAGAACAAGATGCGCCTGCAAT
>NZ_JBFULJ010000068.1:0-12699 GCF_056400385.1 Priestia sp. P5_B4 | reverse complement strand
CGATTAACGGATACAATTCCTCCGTGACAGTTAATTTCAATAATGTCTTCTCTAGTAAATGTCTTGGGACCTTTCATAATGGAAAGCATCACTTCTTCGACGACTTGCTCTGTCTTGGGATCTACGATATGACCGTAGTGAATAGTATGAGAAGCTACGTCTGTTAATCGTTTGTTCGAAACGCTTTTAAAGATACGATCTGCAATCGTAATGGCTTCTTCACCACTCAGGCGGACGATGGCAATAGCTCCTTCTCCCATTGGTGTAGAAATGGCCGCAATTGTATCAAAATCTAGCACCAACTTCACCTCATTTCATTTTATAAACCTTTTATTTTAAACGATGTTATATACTATCATCGTTAACAATTTTCCACGAACAAAAACATCTATTTTAAGGCCCGTAATTTGTATGAACCAAATAAATAGAATACCACAATTCACCGATTTGGAACATCTCTAACGTTCTTCTGTTATACACAGTAAGAAAAACAGGCAGTATGTACTATTTTAACTTATCCACATGTGAATAACAACGTATGTAACTTGATTTTTTGAACGCTAGCTTGATAAAAGTAAACATAAAAAAGCACTAGCGCATTTTGCTAGTGCTTTTTTCCGACGGGCTGAACCAAAATACTTCTTTTTGGTTCTTTTCCGACAGAGTGTGTCTCAACTAAAGAATTTTTAGCTAACACTTGGTGAATCATTTTTCTTTCATGCGAAGGCATTGGTTCTAGTTGAACAGATCGATTCGTTTTAATCGCCTGATTTGCTATTTTTAATGCCAGTTTTTCGACCATTTCTTTTCGTTTTTCTCGGTAGCCTTCTGGGTTTAATACAACATTTAAAAATTGCTGACTGTATCGATTAGCTACCAGTTGTGTGAGAAGCTGGAGCGCATTAAGGGTTTGTCCATGTTTTCCAATCAACATTCCCGCAGAATCACTACTAATCTCAATTATGCAGTTTCTCGAGGTTTTTTTGACGTTCGTATGAATCGAAATCCCCATTTTACGGCTAACATTTGTAATAAAATGAACCGCTTCCTCTACAGGGTCAACTATTTTTGTAACTTTTACAACTGCAGGTTTTCCCTTAAAGATTCCTAAAAATCCTTTTTTGCCTGGTTCAATTATTTCTAAATTTGCTTGATTTCGCTCTACTTCTAAAGCATCTAATGCTTCTTGAACAGCAGCTTCAATCGTCTGGGCCGTAATTGTGATTTCGTTCATTTTTTAACCCCTTCAATATTCGCTTGTTTTAAGTCTGGCCCTTTAATGAAGTAGGTTTGAATAATCATAAATAGATTTCCCACTACCCAATAAAGAGATAAGGCGGCTGGAAAATTGATTGCAAAAACCACAATCATAATCGGCATAACCCAAAGCATCATAGCCATTTGAGGATTTTGATTTGCATTTCCGGCCATCATCATCTTTTGCTGAATAAACGTTGTGATTCCTGCGACAATTGGTAAGATAAATAGCGGGTCACGCGCACCTAAATCAAACCATAAAAAGCTGTTGTTTGCGATTTCTGACGTTCGTGTAATCGCGTGGAAAATCCCAATAAGAATGGGCATTTGAATTAGAATTGGGAAGCACCCAGCTAAAGGATTTACTCCGTAAGTTTGGAATAATGCCATCGTTTCTTTCTGCAATTGCTGCTGCGTCTGGGCATCTTTTGAACTGTACTTCTCCTTTAACTTCTGCATTTCGGGCTGAAGTGTCTGCATTGCTTTCGTGTTTCTCATCTGTTTAATCATAAGCGGTAGAATAAGTAAGCGAATCAGGATTGTGACAACGATGATCGCAACTCCATAGCTTTTAAATACCTCCGCCAGATACGTAATGACTAATGACAGCGGATACACAACATACTCATTCCAAAAACCTTTACTATCATCTGTAATAGGTTGGTTAATTTCCGTACAACCCGCTAAAACAGTTAATAGAAAGATAAGCGTTATCCCTAAAAACAACTTCTTCTTCACCTGTTTTTCCTCCTTCTACATGTTCACCTTTCAATTCTGAAAGTGCGTCAAAATCCATTATATAAGGATGCGGTAGAAAAACAACAGCTATTAAAGGCTTTTCTTCTATTGTTTATTAATCGTTTTGTCTATGTGTAAGTAATTTGCCACGCTTAAAGACATGCTGCAAGCTACTTTTAATTTCTTCATAGCTCATTGTTGCAGCAGGCTGCCTTGCAATTACAATATAATCTTTGTCTTGCTTCAAATACGGTGTGAATTCAAACATAATTTGTTTAGCAAGGCGCTTAACTCGATTACGAGTCACGGCATTTCCAATCTTTTTGCCCACGGAGAATCCTACGCGGAAATGTTCTTGGTCCGGTTTGTCTAGAACATACAAGACAAATTGGCGATTCGCTACGGACTTGCCCTTTTTAAAAACTGTTTGAAATTCATCATTCTTTTTTATACGATATCTTTTTTTCATTTTTAACAACTCCTGCCCTTTTTCAGGTCATGCTTTTATGTAGTCCCTACAGGAACAGAGGTGATTTTAGTCTTATAAAGCGAAAAAAGACCACTGGCGTCAGTGGTCTATTATGCTGATAATACTTTTCTTCCTTTACGACGACGACGAGCTAAAACTTTACGTCCATTCGCTGAGCTCATACGAGCGCGGAAACCGTGTACTTTACTGTGCTTACGTTTGTTTGGTTGGTAAGTTCTTTTCATCTATAAACACCTCCTCGAGGAATAACTGAAAAAGACAGTCCTTGCAATTATAATGAAAAGACTAAGAAGATGTCAATGTTATTTAAAAAATAAAATTTTCAATCTCTTGGTTTCATTATCTGTTTTACTCAATCTTCTTCATTCTAATATCTTTATAACCCAATTGTCTATACCTAATCAATAAAATTCATTGATTTATTAAAGAAAAAATTTTTCCTTTTCATCTCTTTTTCTTTCTCTACCAGCTGTGATCGCATCGTTACTGAACAAAACTACAACAATAAATGTTATAAAAAGCCTCTTTTTTATTCAAATTCTTCTCTTAAACCTTTGTGGATAAGTTTTTTCGACATTTTTCTACTTTTCCATTTCTTATCGACAACTCATGCACACTATCTTGTGTTGTGGAAAACTTTTCTCCACAAGGTGTAGTGATTGTGGATAAGTTTCGAAAATTCATTGCATCATGCCGAATTGTTTGATATTATATTTTTGTTTTCACTCTTAATTACTTTTCCACAGTTGATTTTTATCCACAGACTGTGGACAACTTGTGGACATCATTTCCACTATCACTGTATAAAGTTATCCACACCATGTGGAATCTGTCGAATAGTCGGCTTTCTTCTATAATATATATTTACCCACATAATAGCAATTGTATAAATATAAATTTTTTATGCATAAGGTTTTGTACAGGTTGTACAAAAGTTGTACAAAGCGCATAAAAGCTAGAAAAAGGAGGGATTGCTCGTTGGAAAACATTCATGATTTATGGAATAGAGCTTTAGATCAAATTGAAAAAAAATTAAGCAAACCTAGTTTTGAAACGTGGCTCAAATCGACAAAAGCTCATGCTTTACAAGGAGACACGCTCATTATTACTGCGCCTAATGATTTTGCACGGGACTGGTTAGAATCTAGGTATTCTAATTTAATTGCTGAAACGCTTTATGATCTTACGGGGGAAGAGTTAGATGTAAAATTTATTATTCCTCCTAACCAGGCCGAGGAAGAATTCGATATTCAAACTCCTAAAAAGAAAGTCAATAAAGACGAAGGAGCAGAATTTCCTCAAAGCATGCTAAATTCGAAGTATACCTTTGATACATTTGTTATCGGATCTGGAAATCGGTTTGCGCATGCAGCTTCTTTAGCAGTAGCAGAAGCGCCGGCTAAAGCGTATAATCCGCTTTTTATTTACGGGGGAGTAGGATTAGGTAAAACACACTTAATGCACGCCATAGGCCACTATGTGTTAGATCATAATCCTGCCGCGAAAGTCGTGTACTTATCATCTGAAAAATTCACAAATGAGTTTATTAACTCTATTCGTGACAATAAAGCAGTAGAATTCCGCAACAAATACCGTAATGTAGATGTTTTACTGATTGATGATATTCAATTCTTAGCAGGTAAAGAGCAGACACAAGAAGAATTTTTCCATACGTTTAATACGCTTCACGAAGAAAGCAAGCAGATTGTCATCTCAAGTGATCGACCGCCGAAAGAAATTCCTACACTTGAAGATCGACTTCGCTCTCGCTTTGAATGGGGCCTTATTACAGATATCACACCACCAGATTTGGAAACACGAATTGCTATTCTGCGTAAAAAAGCAAAAGCGGACGGCTTAGTTATTCCAAATGAAGTTATGCTTTATATCGCCAATCAGATTGATTCAAATATCAGAGAATTAGAAGGCGCACTTATTCGTGTAGTAGCTTATTCTTCACTAATTAATAAAGATATAAACGCTGATTTAGCAGCAGAAGCATTAAAAGATATCATTCCTAGTTCAAAACCTAGGGTTATTACGATTCAAGACATCCAACAGATTGTTGGACAAGAATTTAATATAAAATTAGATGATTTTAAAGCGAAGAAACGTACAAAGTCAGTAGCGTTTCCTAGACAAATTGCCATGTACCTTTCTCGCGAACTAACAGATTTTTCGCTGCCTAAAATTGGAGAAGAGTTTGGCGGGCGAGACCATACTACTGTCATCCATGCTCATGAAAAAATTTCAAAACTTGTTCAAACAGATACTGACCTACAAAAACAAATTAAAGAAATAAGTGAATCACTAAAAATATAGGCTTTTTTTACTTGTATTTTGTGTATAAGTGAGTTAGGATTGTACACAGTCTGTCCACATGTGGATAGGCTGTGTTCTCACGTTTTTAGGGGTTATCCACATTTCCACAGCCCCTATTACTACTACTATCTTAAAATATAATAAATAATAAGCTTTTAAACCTACTTTTAAGGAGGATTAATTATTATGAAATTTATCATACAGAAAGACTATCTAGTTCAAAGCGTTCAAGACGTTATGAAAGCTGTATCTTCTAGAACAACCATTCCAATTTTAACGGGGATTAAAATTGTAGCGACTGAAGAAGGTGTTACCTTAACAGGAAGTGATTCCGATATCTCGATTGAATCGTTTATTCCAAACGAAGAAGAAGGAAAAGAGATTGTTGATATCCAAAAACCAGGCAGCGTTGTTCTCCCAGCTCGTTTCTTTAGTGAAATCGTCAAAAAGCTTCCTAAAGACATTGTAGAATTAGACGTCCAAAGTCACTTCTTAACAATCATTCGTTCAGGAAAAGCTGAATTTAACTTAAACGGTTTAGATGCAGAAGAGTATCCTCATTTGCCACAGATCGAAGAAAACAATATGTTTAGATTACCGACAGACTTATTAAAAAACATGATTCGACAAACTGTATTTGCGGTGTCCACCTCAGAAACACGACCTATCTTGACAGGTGTAAACTGGAAAGTCGATGGCAAAGAATTAACGTGCATTGCCACTGACAGCCACCGCCTAGCTTTGCGAAAAGCGACCATTGAAACTGGAAATGAAGCAACGTATAATGTGGTTATTCCAGGTAAAAGTTTAAGTGAATTCAGTAAGATCCTTGATGATTCYCATGAATTAGTAGACATTGTTATCACGGAAAATCAAGTATTATTTAAAACAAAAAATTTACTATTTTTCTCAAGATTGTTGGACGGAAATTATCCTGATACTTCAAGATTAATCCCAGCTGATAGTAAAACGGATGTTATATTGAACGTAAAAGAATTCTTGCAATCGATTGACCGCGCTTCTTTATTAGCTCGTGAAGGAAGAAACAACGTAGTAAAACTATCTACGCTGGATGAGGGAATTGTTGAAATTTCTTCTAACTCTCCTGAAATCGGAAAAGTAATTGAAGAGGTACAAAGTCAGTCTATCTCAGGAGAAGAATTAAAAATTTCTTTTAGCGCAAAATATATGTTAGACGCATTAAAAGCGCTCGAAGGAACAGATATCAAAATTAACTTCACTGGTGCGATGCGTCCATTTGTCATTCGAACATTAGAGGATGATTCAATGCTGCAGCTGATTTTACCAGTGCGAACATATTAAATCTCAGAAAGCTACTAGCATGCCGTACTAGTAGCTTTCTTTTCTCAAGGAGAATTATTTAGTAAAATAGAGGTACATCATTAGAAAGTGAGAGAGTCGCATGAAAACAGAAGTTAAAATTTCAACTGAATACATTACGCTTGGCCAGTTTTTAAAACTAGCAGACGTCATTCAAACAGGCGGAATGGTAAAATGGTTTTTAAGTGAGCACGAAGTATATGTAAACGGGGAGCTAGAAGAGCGCCGCGGACGTAAATTATATGCAAATGACGAAGTGGATATACCGGCTGCAGGATCATTTGTTGTCATTACTTAAAGTTGGTGAAACGTTTGTATATTAAAGAAATTACTTTAACAAATTACCGAAACTATACGAAGACAACGATTCCTTTTGAAAATAAAGTAAACGTCATTTTGGGTGAAAACGCACAGGGTAAAACAAACGTGATGGAATCGATCTTCGTATTATCTATGGCTAAATCTCATCGTACATCCAACGATAAAGAATTAATTAAATGGGACTGTGAGTATGCAAAGCTATCTGGCATTGTAGAAAAGCATAGAGGGCCTGTTACACTGGATTTAGTCATCTCAACAAAAGGGAAAAAAGCAAAATATAATCACATTGAGCAGAAAAAACTCAGTCAATATATAGGGTCAATTAACACTGTCATGTTTGCTCCGGAGGATTTGAACTTAGTTAAAGGGAGTCCGCAAGTAAGGCGCAAATTTATCGATATGGAGATTGGTCAAGTTTCGCCTGTTTACATGCATGATTTAAGCAGGTATCAAAAGATTTTGCAACAAAGAAATCAATATTTGAAGCAGCTGCAGACAAAAAAACAAACGGATCTTTCACTTTTAGACGTACTTACGTTACAGTTAAGTGAAATGGCGGCGAAAATCTTAAAAAAACGTTTTGAGTTTTTACGGTTACTCCAACAGTGGGCAGAGCCTATTCATAAAGGGATCAGTCGAGACTTAGAAACATTAAAAATTGAGTATAAGAATTCAATTGATGTATCAGAAGATGCAGATTTGTCGAAAATGTTAGAAGCATATCATCAAAAGTTTGATAAAATAAAAAGTAGAGAAATTGATAGAGGTGTCACCTTAGCAGGACCACACCGTGATGATCTTCTTTTCTACGTTAATGAAAAAGACGTTCAAACATTTGGTTCACAAGGGCAACAGCGGACGACTGCTTTATCGTTAAAGCTTGCTGAAATTGAGTTAATTCATCAAGAAGTAGGTGAATATCCAATCTTGCTTTTAGACGACGTATTGTCTGAATTAGATGATTTTCGTCAATCACACTTGCTAAATACCATTCAAGGAAAAGTTCAGACGTTTGTAACGACAACGAGCATTGAAGGAATTCATCACGAGACCTTAGAAAAAGCCGCTACATACCACGTAGAAGCTGGCCAAATTCAAAAGGTCAAATAGCAATTGATCTGTCTAAAAACTTTTCGCAAGGCAATCTAACTGAAATATGATATCATTATAGTTTTAAGTCTATATATTTCAACTCGTACCCTCGATTATGAAAATTTCGTGCGTAAGTAAACAAATTGCAAATACATTAAAGGCTCCGTATTATTTCCACATAATATTCGAAAAACATAATACAAAATGATAAATACAGCAGTTTGCTGTTAAAAAAAAGTGTAGGTGATACATTTGACGATGGAACAAAAAGAAGTACAAGCATATGAAGCTGATCAGATACAAGTATTAGAAGGATTAGAAGCTGTTCGTAAACGTCCGGGGATGTATATTGGATCGACGAGCGCAAAGGGTTTACATCATCTTGTATGGGAAATTGTAGATAATAGTATTGATGAAGCGCTGGCCGGCTATTGCGATGAAATTAATGTTATTATCGAAAAGGATAATAGTATTACAGTCAAAGATAACGGTCGTGGAATTCCGGTTGGTATTCAAGAAAAAATGGGCAGACCTGCCGTTGAAGTTATCTTAACGGTTCTTCATGCCGGAGGTAAATTTGGCGGCGGCGGCTATAAAGTATCTGGTGGATTACACGGTGTAGGTGCCTCAGTTGTTAACGCACTTTCTACCTCTTTGGAAGTGCACGTACATCGTGACGGTAAAGTTCATTATCAAAAATATGAACGAGGTGTACCGGCTGCTGACTTAAAAGTAGTTGGAGAAACAGATAAAACAGGTACTGTTATTCAATTCCGTCCAGACAGTGAAATTTTTACAGAAACGCTTGAATACGATTTTGACACGTTAGCTAATCGTCTGCGTGAGTTAGCTTTCTTAAATCGCGGCATTAAAATTACGATTGAAGACAAACGTGAAGAAGATAAAAGACGTGAATATCACTATGAAGGCGGAATTAAGTCTTACGTTGAACACTTAAACCGTTCGAAAGAAGTGATTCACGAAGAGCCCATCTATATTGAAGGTAATCGAGACAACATTTCTGTAGAAATTGCTATTCAATATAACGATAGCTATACAAGTAATTTATATTCTTTTGCAAACAACATTCACACATATGAAGGTGGAACGCACGAAGCAGGATTTAAAACAGCGTTAACGCGTGTAATTAACGACTATGCACGTAAAAACAGCGTATTTAAAGACAGTGACGCCAATCTAACGGGTGAAGATGTTCGTGAAGGAATTACAGCTATCATCTCTATTAAGCACCCAGATCCGCAGTTCGAAGGACAAACAAAAACAAAGCTGGGAAATAGTGAAGCAAGAACAATTACTGACTCTGTGTTTGCAGAACACTTAGAAACTTACTTGCTAGAGAACCCTATTGTGGCGAAAAAGGTAATTGAAAAAGGTTTAATGGCTGCAAGAGCAAGAATGGCGGCTAAAAAAGCTCGTGAGCTTACACGCCGTAAAAGCGCGCTTGAAATTTCAAACTTACCGGGTAAATTAGCAGATTGTTCATCAAAAGATCCTTCTATTAGCGAACTTTATGTAGTAGAGGGTGACTCTGCAGGAGGTTCAGCTAAGCAGGGAAGAAGCCGTCATTTCCAAGCTATTTTGCCTTTACGTGGTAAAATTATCAACGTAGAGAAAGCGCGTTTAGATAAAATTTTATCTAATAACGAAATTCGTACAATCATTACCGCTCTAGGAACGGGTATTGGTGACGATTTTGATATTTCGAAAGCCCGCTACCATAAAATTGTGATTATGACAGATGCAGACGTAGACGGTGCGCATATTCGTACGCTTCTTCTAACGTTCTTCTATCGCTATATGAGACAGATTATTGAGCACGGATATGTTTACATTGCCCAGCCGCCTCTTTACAAAGTTACACAGGGTAAAAAAGTGGAGTACGCGTACAACGATCGTCAATTAGAAGAGGTATTAGCTTCTTTCCCTGAAGGCGCAAAACCAAACCTTCAGCGTTACAAAGGTTTAGGAGAGATGAATCCTGAACAATTATGGGAAACAACAATGGATCCAGAGTTCCGTACCCTTCTTCAGGTGAACTTGCAAGATGCAATTGAAGCTGATGAGACATTTGAAATTTTAATGGGCGACAAAGTAGAACCACGCCGTAATTTCATTGAAGAAAATGCTCAGTACGTAAAAAATCTTGATATTTAAATGAACGGTAATACCCTTTATATTTTTTATAAAGGGTATATAAACGTCAGGATAGAGATAGGTTCTATCCTGCGTTTACATATATATGAATTACTATACTGAACTTCGCGAAGGAGGTTCTTATCGATGTCAGATAAACCAAACTCTCAAATAAGAGAAGTAAATATTAGTCAAGAAATGCGCGCATCCTTTTTAGATTATGCAATGAGCGTAATTGTATCGCGTGCTTTACCAGATGTAAGAGACGGACTTAAGCCTGTGCACCGTCGTATTTTATATGCAATGAATGATTTAGGTATGGGATCGGATAAGCCATATAAAAAATCAGCTCGTATCGTAGGAGAAGTAATTGGTAAGTATCACCCACACGGTGACTCAGCTGTATATGAAACAATGGTTCGTATGGCACAAGATTTTAGCTATCGTTATATGCTAATTGACGGTCATGGAAACTTTGGATCTGTTGATGGAGATGCAGCAGCAGCTATGCGTTATACAGAAGCAAGAATGTCAAAAGTTTCGATGGAACTGTTACGTGACATCAATAAAGATACAATTGATTACCAAGATAACTATGACGGTTCTGAACGTGAACCAATTGTATTACCTGCTAGATTTCCAAATTTACTTGTAAACGGTTCAGCCGGAATTGCGGTAGGTATGGCGACAAATATTCCTCCGCATCAGTTAGGGGAAGTCATTGACGGCGTTTTAGCTGTAAGCCAAGACCCTGATATCACAATTGCAGAGTTAATGGAGATTATTCCAGGCCCGGATTTCCCAACTGCAGGACAAATTCTTGGGCGCAGCGGAATTCGTAAAGCTTATGAAACTGGAAAAGGTTCTATTATTGTTCGCGCAAAAGTAGAAATTGAAGAACAAAGCAATGGTAAACAAACTATTCTTGTTCATGAACTTCCATACCAAGTAAATAAAGCAAAGCTAATTGAAAAAATTGCCGAGCTAGCCCGTGATAAAAAGATTGATGGAATTACGGATTTACGAGATGAGTCTGACCGTTCGGGTATGCGTATTGTTATTGAAGTAAGACGTGATGCAAATGCAAATGTTTTATTAAACAACTTATATAAGCAGACATCTCTTCAAACAAGTTTTGGTATTAATACCCTTGCATTAGTAGATGGACAGCCAAAAGTATTGAACTTGAAGCAATGTCTACAGTACTACTTAGACCATCAGGTAGTGGTTATTCGCCGTCGTACTGAATTTGAACTTCGAAAAGCAGAAGCACGTGCGCATATTTTAGAAGGTTTAAAGATTGCTCTTGATAATTTAGATGCTGTTATTGCTTTAATTAGAGGTTCTCAAACAACAGATATTGCACGTGAAGGATTAATGACGCAGTTTTCGTTATCTGAAAAACAAGCGCAAGCTATTTTGGATATGCGCCTACAGCGTTTAACAGGATTAGAGCGAGAGAAGATTGAAGCAGAATATCAATCTTTATTAGCGCTAATTGCTGAATTAAAAGCTATTTTAGCAGATGAAGAAAAAGTATTAGAAATTATTAGAGAAGAACTAATAGAAGTAAAAGAAAGATTCAATGACGGCCGTCGAACAGAAATCGTAAGCGGAGGAGCTGAAATTATCGAAGACGAGGATCTGATTCCTCGCCAAGATATTGTTATTAGCTTAACGCACAACGGCTATATTAAACGCTTGCCTGTTTCTACGTATAAGAGTCAGCGAAGAGGCGGAAGAGGTATTCAAGGAATGAATACAAACGAAGATGATTTTGTTGAACATCTTCTAACAACTTCTACTCATGATACGATTCTCTTCTTTACAAATAAGGGAAAAGTTTACCGTACGAAAGGATACGAAATTCCAGAGTACGGAAGAACAGCTAAAGGGATACCTATTATTAACTTGTTAGAAGTAGATAAGGGTGAGTGGGTAAATGCCATCATTCGCGTCGATGAATTTGTAGACGATTGGTATCTATTCTTTACTACAAAACAAGGAATTTCTAAGCGTACACCTTTATCTTCTTTTGAGAACATTCGAAATAGCGGACTTATCGCCTTGAATTTAAGAGAAGAAGATGAATTGATTTCTGTTAAATTGACAGATGGTAAGCGCGATATGGTTATTGGAACGAAGAAGGGTATGTTAATTCGTTTTAATGAAAATGATGTTCGTTCAATGGGACGTACAGCCACTGGAGTTAAAGGGATCACTCTCGATTCAGAAGATGAAGTAATCGGTATGGAGATTCTCGAAGAACAATCAGATGTCTTGATCATTACGAAAAATGGTTACGGAAAACGTACGCCGATTGAAGAATATCGTGTACAAACAAGAGGCGGTAAAGGTTTAAGAACATGTAATATCACTGATAAAAATGGTGATGTTGTCGCACTGAAATGCGTATCTCAAGAAGAAGATATTATGCTTATCACAGTAAGCGGCGTTCTTATCCGTGTTTCTGTTTCAGATATTTCACAAATGGGCCGTAACACACAAGGTGTCAAAGTCATCCGTTTAGGAGACGAAGAGTTTGTTTCAACGGTTGCAAAAGTACAAACTTCAGAAGATGAAGACGAAGTTTTAGACGAATTAGATGAACATGAAGAGACAGATATAATAATTGAAGCTGAAGAAACAGAAGAATAAAAAAAAGCCCCTGAAAAAGCAGGGGCTTTTTTTATGTAAAAAACCTTGCCATAGGCTTTTGATTTTGGTAATATATAAAAAGTCAGCAAAACATATATGAGTTTTTTAGTAGTTTTAAAAAAGTTATATAAAAGTGTTGACAACGATTCTTATAAAGTGTTATTATATAGGAGTCGCTTTAAGACAAGAGTTCTTTGAAAACTGAACGAAATAGTAAACGTCAACGTTAATTTTTATTTTTTAAATTGAGCAAGTCAAACATTTCTTCGGAGAGTTTGATCCTGGCTCAGGATGAACGCTGGCGGCGTGCCTAATACATGCAAGTC
>NZ_JBFULJ010000067.1:0-12702 GCF_056400385.1 Priestia sp. P5_B4 | reverse complement strand
GTTAGCGGTTCTTCCTACAGGAACAGGAAAATCATTGTGCTATCAGCTCCCAGCTTATTTGTTGAACCGACCGGTGCTGATTGTATCTCCTTTAATTTCACTGATGGAAGATCAAGTTCAACAACTAAAGGCAAGCGGAGAAAAGCGAGTTATTGCCTTAAATAGTTTCCTACAACAAGAAGAAAAACAACGAGCGCTAAAAAATTTAGCTTTTTATCGTTTTATTTATGCATCTCCTGAAATTTTGCAAAATGCTGTTGTAGTAGAAGCATTAAAGCAGGCAAAGGTAGGCCTTTTTGTTGTGGACGAGGCGCATTGTATTTCTCAGTGGGGACATGATTTTCGTTTAGATTATCTACARCTAGGAGATATATGGAAGGAACTTGGCAGTCCACTATGTCTAGCACTAACGGGAACTGCGACTAGGGAAGTAGTGGAAGATATTAAGCGCTACTTATCGCTTCCTGTTGTCAACGAGCACATCTATTCCATGAATCGAAGTAATATTGCGATGAAAGTTGATTTTGTTGCAAGTATTGAAGAAAAAAAAGAGAAATTACTGATGTACGTTAGTGAACTGCAAGGTCCGGGAATTATCTATTGTTCCAGCCGATCTTGGACAGAAGCGTTAACACAGCTTCTAAAGGAAAATGGGATACAGCGAGTGCAGTATTACCATGGGGGAATGGAACCGAATGAAAGAATGCTTGTTCAACAGCAATTTTTAGAAAATCAGCTTGATATCATTTGCTGCACAAGTGCATTTGGAATGGGGGTTAACAAATCGAATGTTCGCTTTGTTATTCATTTTCATACACCTACGCAGCTAGAAGCATATGTACAGGAAATTGGAAGAAGTGGACGCGATCAGCGAAACAGTATTGCGATCTTGCTTTATGCTGAAGGAGACGATGATTTTGCTCATTCTTTACTTGAAATTGAGCTTCCTTCTTCAGATACTATCTTATACTGCTTGTCGTATTTACGAAACCATGATCAGGCCATTCCTTTAAAACAAGTAGAGTCTCACTTTCTCTATACAGTAGGTGTTCAAGAAACACATTGGCGATTTATTCGTTATTATTTGTACAGAGAAAATGTAGTGAAAAATGAACATGTTGAACCCTGGAAAATTCCTGCATCGCTGCATGAAACGATTGTTGCAGCTGTAAATAAACGTCTTCGAAACAAACATGACAAGTATCGTGCGATGAAGGGGTTTATTGAGACAAAAGAATGCCGTCGTCACGTGCTGCTTGGCTATTTCGATGAAACGGGAAAATCAGAGCTTGAGAATTGTTGCGATTGCTGCGGCTTGGATTTAGAAAACTATAAAAAAACAAATGGTGAGCAGGAGCAATGGACATTTCAAGGCTGGGAATTAGAATTAGCTCGTTTGCTTCGTCAAGGAGAGATATAATGGCAAAATCACAGCAAGAGCTTATTTCATCCATGACAGATGCAGAGCTAGTTAAAAATTTATATGTAACACAGCTGCTCATCTGCTTCATTGCTTTAGGCATCGGTTTTTTTACATTCGATTCGTGGAATTCCTTTTTGCAGTTTTTTCAGCTGGATTGGTCTTCTATTTTATTGTACGGGGGAGGAACAGCTCTCTTGGTAGTAGGAGGAGATATACTTCTAATGAAATGCGTACCTGAGCATTTATACGATGACGGAGGGATCAATGAACGTTTATTTGCTAATCGTTCTGTTCCTCATCTGATCCTTATTTGCCTAATTGTTGCATGTTCAGAAGAAATATTATTTCGAGGGGTTATACAAGTTCAGTTTGGCCTCTTTTGGGCGAGTATTGTATTTGCACTGGTTCACATTCGATATTTAAAAAAGTGGTTTCTTTTTATTTCGGTTGTGTTTTTAAGCTTTTTAATAGGGTTGCTTTTTTGGTGGACTGAAAATTTGTATGTCACGATTTTTACTCATTTTCTCATTGATTTTTTATTGGGCCTGCAGATACGAAAATCAAAAGGGGAATCTGCACAGCCAGAAGAATTAATGCAGTAAAGGTTAAGGAAACAGCCATTAYTTTCAATACTACCCACATAATCTTTTATGTTCCCTCATATGTTGTACTAGCATACGAGGGGGGGGTGGAATAATGGAAAACAAAGTGATAGACTTTGAAAACGATGAAACACTTCAATATATATTAGCTAGCGTTATTAAAAGAAAAGAGACAGTCAATAAGCTGAAAGCTAAAGAGAAAAAATGGAAGCTTTTGTTTTTAGCCAGTGTAACGGCTGTTATTAGCTACTTTTTTTTCATATTTCAAAGCGGTTTTTTTACGACGTTTAGCGAATTTTTTTCATTTTTGTTAGGCAACATGGGACATTTGATGTTTCTATTGCTTACCGTCTCACTTTACTTTTATACTGTACAGCTGCAGAAAAAAAGCGAGAAAGCAGAAAAGACTTTTCAAGATTTGCGCTGTGAGATTATTAAAAGAAGCAAAGAGCTATGGGCGACGCCTGAAACATGGGAGCACCGAAAAGAAACGTTCCGCTGGATGCAGTCAACCTATGGAATTAATTTATATCATGAAAACAAATAGAATCGCATGAAAAAGCCTCTTTTTACATAGAAGTTTAGTGAAGGGGGTTTTTTTGTGAGGGATTGGTTTAACTTGCTGGCTGCGTGGTTATGCAGTTATTATATCAGCAGTTTAACGGCTGTAGGCTCAAAAGCTTCGTTAACCTATTTACTTATTCAAATGATTTTACATCCGTTAGATGTGTTTAGTGTTATAATCTTGTTTTTCACGGCTCTTTTTTGTCTGTCGGCGGCAGTTCGTAAAGTGTTTCTGCAAAGTCGGTTGCTTCTAAAAGGCTATAAGGTAAAATGGCATGAATACCTTGTTTCATGTCTATGTGTGATAGGAATTTTATCGTTAAGTGCAATTGCACTTTATCAAGTAGTAGGTTTGTTAACAATTGCGATAATTTATGCCCTTTCTTCTTTAAAGGAAACACATCGGATATAAAATGAAAAGAAGGAGAATATATGGTTATTCTTTTAATTGTTTTAGCGTTAGGCATAGGCTTGCTGATTTTTATGTTTTCAGAAGCCCATCGTACATATGTCGAAAAAAGAACGATTCATTTATCAAGATTTCCTGAAAATCAGCAGCCTTTGCGCCTGTTTTTTATATCGGATATACATAAGCGAACAGTTTCGTCGAAGCTGTTGGAAAAAATACCGGGCGAAGTAGATTTTGTGATCATAGGCGGTGATTTACTAGAAGGAGGAGTCCCTTTAGTGCGGGCTTGTCAAAATATTCAACAGCTTAAAAAGCTAGGACCCGTCTATTTTGTGTGGGGAAATAATGATTACGAAGTAAGTCAGATGCAATTGAAGCAGATGCTTAAAGATGAAGGAGTTATTGCCCTTAAAAATGAGCATGCCTTTGCCGTTTCTAAATATGGTACTACCTGCCATTTTGCGGGGGTAGATGATTTATCAGAAGGTCAGATGAATCTAAAGCGAGCCGTTTCTTCCATTGAACCTGAACAGCTTACCATTCTTCTAAGCCATAATCCTGATGTTATCTATTATGTAGATGAAGAATCAAAAGTAGATTTAATTTTGAGCGGGCATACACACGGGGGACAGATACGCTTATTTAATTTGGGTATGTATGAATTAGGAGGGCTGAAAGAAAAAAGAAAGATTCCTCTTTTTGTCAGTAACGGATATGGTACAACCTCTTTGCCTCTCCGTTTACAAGCTAGAGCCCAAACGCATTATATTACTTTAAAAAGGAAAGAATAGCCTTGAACAAACTCTTTACATAGCATATACAAATTTTACACACAGGATAACTTATCCTATAATTCAATTAATAGATACAGTTCACGAAGAGTAGTTGGAGGTTACGTATGGCTCACGAAGGGAAGTATAATATTAAAGCCATCTCAAATATGGTCGGAATCCAGCCGGGAACTTTGCGTGCATGGGAACGACGTTATCAAATTTTAAATCCTGTCCGCAACGATTCGGGGCATCGGTTATATACAGAGGAAGATTTGCGGAAATTAAAATGGCTCACGGAAAAAGTGAGCGGAGGTTTTACCATCAGTCAAGCGGTTTCGTTATTAGAAACGGAAAGCAGTACAGTAGGAACGTTTGAAGAAGAAGGAGAAGTAGACTCCCCTCAAAAAATTAGGGATGAGCTGTTAACGATGCTTTTATCTTTTGAAGAAGGAAAAGCACAGGATTTAATTAATCATGCTTTTAGCCTGTATTCGGTAGAAAAAGTGGTTATTGATATTTTGGGTTCTCTACTCGTGACGGTTGGAGATATGTGGGAAAAAGGGCAAATTACAAGTGCTCATGAGCATTATACGACTCAAGTATTAAAAACGCGTATCAGCATGATTTTTTATTCGCTGCCTTCAAATGGCTTATTGCCTAAAGCGATTGCTGTATGCGGACCTAATGAGACACATGAAGTGGGACTCCTAGTCTTTACGCTATTTTTACGCCGTAAAGGGTTTGAGGTTATTTATTTAGGAAGCAGCATTGAAGATAAAGATGTTGAGTTAATTGTTAAAGAAGTAGACCCAACGTTTTTATTTATGTCATGCACAATGATGGAAAATGCCGAGAAAACACTAAACTTGACGAACCAAATGATAAAGAAATTCCCGCATCTCAAAGTAGGGTTAGGCGGTTATGTGTTTGATGGTTTAGATAGCAAAAGAAAAGGCGAGGCCCAGCCGTTTATTTTAGGAAATACAAAAGAAGAGTGGAACAGCTGGCTAACAAAAAAATTAGCAGAAATTGATTGAGAATAGCTTGTCTTTCCTATCATAAACCTGTAAACTCGTAAGTAAACATCACGAACCGTTTTCCAAAAAATACATATACTGCATTATCGAACCATGTGGTTATGAGTGCAAGCGGGGAGGGACGCTAATGAGGCTTGAACGATTAAACTATAATAAGCTAAAAGTTTTTTTGACCTACGATGATTTACAAGAAAGAGGGTTAACAAAAGAAGATCTATGGACAGATACATTCAAAGTAAAACAGCTTTTTCGTGAGATGATAGAGCAAGCTTCTCAAGAACTGAACTTTGAACCTACAAATTCTCTTTCGGTAGAAGTTTTTTCACTTCAAGCACAGGGAATGGTTGTATTTGTGACGAAGCAGTATGAAGAAGAAACCAGCTACGGTGAGTTCGATGAAGACGAGTTCGAGGACTTCATTGAAATGCAGGTCATGCTAGATGAAAGCGAAGACATGTTTTTTGAGTTTGATTCATTTGAAGATGTCATTCAGCTGACCAAGCGCATGTCAAACTTTTACGATACGGATAGCGTGCTCTATTCATTTGAAAAACGTTTTTACGTGCTGTTGGATTATCACATGCTGTCACCGGCTGAAGTTGGGAATATGATTGCGGTTTTGGCGGAGTATGGAAATCCCTCTACAATTACAAAGCACCGCGTAAATGAATATGGAAAAATGTTAGTAGAAAAGAGAGCTTTGGAGTATATTAATTCTGTCTTTTCTTAATTGTTTAATTGAAATAATTACACCCGTGAAGGATAAAGCACTTTTATTAAAATAAGAGTGGCTGCACTTTCAGCTTGTACAAAGTTGTTGAAAGTGCTCTTTATCACCGGGTGTTTTTTATTTTTTTTAGACGATTAAAGCATACTAGAAAAGAGGCAGACTTAAAACATTGTAGCATACCTTGTAAAGTTATTGGAAGCGTTTTCTTGGAAGAACACAAAAAATACTAAAAGTTCGATATTTTCCTTTGCAATGTAAAACTAAGGGTGTATACTATGTCATGAAAGAAGCACCATTCAATTAAAAACGAATAATTTTCGATACATTTTAGGAGGTTTACAGATGGTAGCCGACAAGATGCAAGACAGTAAAAATAGTCAAGAAGAGAAGCATGATGTTTTAAAATCTACACAAACAGTGATACATAAAGCGTTAGAAAAACTAGGCTATCCTGATGAAGTGTATGAACTATTAAAAGAGCCATTACGAATGATGACAGTAAAAATTCCTGTTCGTATGGATGACGGATCAGTTAAGATTTTTACAGGTCACCGAGCGCAGCATAACGATGCAGTTGGTCCTACGAAAGGCGGAATTCGTTTTCACCCAAACGTAACTGAAAAAGAAGTAAAAGCTCTATCTATATGGATGAGTTTAAAATGTGGAATCGTTGACCTTCCTTACGGTGGAGGAAAAGGTGGAATTGTTTGTGATCCTCGAAATATGTCTTTTGGAGAATTAGAGCGTTTAAGCCGCGGATATGTTCGTGCGATTAGCCAAATTGTTGGACCAACAAAGGATATTCCAGCGCCGGATGTGTTTACAAATTCACAAATTATGGCTTGGATGATGGATGAATACAGCCGGATTGATGAATTTAACTCACCGGGCTTTATTACTGGAAAGCCCCTTGTCTTAGGTGGTTCGCACGGCCGTGAAACAGCGACTGCAAAAGGAGTAACTATTTGTATTCGTGAAGCAGCGAAAAAACGAGGCATTGAATTACAAGGTGCACGGGTAGTAGTACAAGGGTTTGGAAATGCAGGGAGCTTTTTAGCTAAGTTCATGCACGACGCTGGCGCTAAAATTGTAGGGATATCCGATGCGTACGGAGCGCTGCATGACCCTAACGGTTTAGACATTGATTATTTATTAGATCGACGCGATAGCTTTGGTACAGTAACAAAATTATTCAATAATACAATCAGCAACAAAGAGCTGCTTGAACTTGACTGTGACATCCTAGTTCCAGCTGCGATTGAAAATCAAATTACAGAAGAAAACGCCCATAACATTCAAGCGAGTATTGTAGTAGAAGCAGCAAATGGACCAACAACTCTTGAAGCAACGCGCATTTTGTCAGAGAGAGGAATTTTATTAGTTCCAGACGTTTTGGCAAGTGCCGGCGGTGTAACAGTCTCTTATTTTGAATGGGTGCAAAATAACCAAGGTTATTATTGGACGGAAGAAGAAGTAGAAGAAAAGCTTGAAAAAGTAATGGTTAAATCATTTAATAACATCTACGAAACCTCTACAACTCGAAAAGTCGACATGCGTCTAGCTGCTTATATGATAGGCGTAAGAAAAATGGCAGAAGGCTCTCGTTTCAGAGGCTGGATTTAAAAACAGAACAGCAGAACAATTGCGTAAATAGAAAAAATCTCCTATCATTAATGAGGAGATTTTTTTGTTTTACACTGCGTTAAAATAAAAAAAAGGTGCGTTTACAACTGAAGGAGTGACAGGCATGAAGAAAGAAAAAGTAATTATTGTTGGCGGAGGACCATGCGGCCTTTCAGCAGCTATCGAGCTTCAACATACAGGTATTGATGCCCTTGTAATTGAAAAAGGGAACATTGTGAATGCCATTTATAACTATCCGACCCACCAAACGTTTTTTAGTTCGAGTGAAAAACTAGAAATTGGGGATGTCCCTTTTATTACCGAAAATCGTAAGCCTGTGCGCAACCAAGCTCTTGCTTACTACCGAGAAGTGGTGAAGCGCAGGCAAGTTCGAATTCAGCCGTTTGAACGTGTCTTGCAAGTAGACAAACAAGCGGAAAACCAATTTATTGTCACAACATCTAAAGAGACATATGAAGCGGAGAATGTCATTATAGCTACAGGCTATTACGATCATCCTAATTATATGAATGTGCCTGGTGAAGATTTATCAAAGGTATTTCATTATTTTAAAGAAGCGCATCCGTACTTTGATAAAGATGTAGTCGTTATAGGCGGAAAAAATTCTAGCGTCGATGCAGCTCTGGAATTGGTGAAGTGTGATGCAAGAGTGACGGTTATTTATCGTGGCTCAGATTACTCGCCTAGCGTAAAACCTTGGATATTGCCTGAATTTGAGGCTCTGGTTCGAAATGGGACAATTAGGATGCATTTTAATGCTCATGTAACAAAGATAACGGATGAAACGGTAACATATGAACAGGAAGGGAAAGAATCTACGATTAGTAACGATTTCGTTTTTGCGATGACTGGGTATCATCCTGATCATTCGTTCTTAACAAAAATGGGTGTGGAATTAGATGATGAAACAGGCAGCCCTTCTTTTAACGAAGAGACCATGGAAACAAACGTGGAAGGAATTTATATCGCTGGTGTGATTGCTGCAGGAAACAATGCTAATGAGATTTTTATCGAAAATGGACGTTTTCATGGAAAATCAATTGCTTCTCATATTATTAACAAAAACAACGCATAGGCTTCTATGCGTTGTTTTACTAATGATTAAATAGCTGCTGCAGTTCATCATGATTCGTTGTTACTTGGAGAGCAACTAACAGTTTAATACGTGCTTTAGGACCATTTAAGCCATTTGAAAAAATAACGCCCATCTCTTTCAGCTGCTTGCCGCCGCCTTCATATCCATATACATCTTGAGCAATTCCATTAAAACAGCGGGAAACGAGCACGATGGGTATCTTTCGCTCTAAAAGCAATTGAATGCCTGGAATTGTGAGAGGAGGTAGATTTCCTTGGCCGAGGGCTTCAATTACAAGTCCATCAACATTCATTGAAGCCACTGCTTGAAATAAATGGTCGTCCATTCCTGCATAAGCTTTTAATAAAGTGATTTGTTTATCTATCTGATTGACAGGATAAAATTCGTGTTCTGTAGGCATGTGGTGAAAAGATACGCCGCGTTTTGTGATTAATCCTATTGGCCCGTACTGAGGGCTTTGAAATGTCGCTACGTTGCTTGTGTGGGTCTTGGTCACATTTTCAGCGGTATGAATTTCATCGTTCATCACAACTAAGACACCTTTTCCTTTTGCACCGTCACTAATAGCCACCCGAACCGCAGATATAAAATTATAAGGACCGTCTGAACCAATTTCATTGCTTGATCTCATGGCTCCAGTTAAGACAATTGGAATATCTGTATGCACTGTTAAATCTAAAAAATAAGCGGTTTCTTCCAGCGTGTCCGTACCGTGGGTTAGCACGACTGCATCAATTTTGCCTTCATTAATTTTATCGCGTATTTTTTTTGAAAGTATAAGCATTTCCTTAGGAGTAATGTGAGGAGAAGGCAGATGAAATGCTTCTTCTACGATTACATTGGCCATACCTGAAACAGATGATGTTGAGCGGTGAAGCGGATTTTGAATATCTGGTGTTACTGATCCAGTTGCCGTGTCTTCTTTCATAGAGATTGTGCCGCCGGTGTGAAGAATATAAACAGTTTTCATAAAGAGCTCCTTTCAATTTTTCATATAAGTATGATACATTTTTTGGTATACTTGTTTAAGGTCTTTGTTAGGCTTTGTAAATCGACAGCAAGTTATGTGAGCATTTACATATAAAGATAAGGACATTATAGACGGAGATTTTCATCCTAAAGATAACATGTTACTATTAAAAAAAATAGAGGAGATGAGGCGCTATTTATGTTGGCGATTGTATCTGCAGGCATTGCGCCAGGATTGGCATTGTTAAGTTTTTTTTATTTGAAAGATGAATATGAAACTGAGCCTATTTCAATGGTATTAAAAACATTTATTTTTGGAGCAATGCTTGTTTTGCCAATTATGTTTATTCAATATGTATTTGGTGAAGAACACGTTTTTCAATCACCTTTTCTTCAAGCATTTTTTACGACAAGCTTTTTAGAAGAATTTTTCAAATGGTTCATTTTATATTTCACGATTTATCAGCATGTGGAATTTGATGAGCATTATGATGGAATTGTTTACGGGGCAGCTGTTTCATTAGGTTTTGCTACCGTTGAAAATATTTTATATTTATTTGCAAATGGTTTAGAATCAGCGCTAGGAAGAGCCTTTTTACCCGTATCTAGTCATGCTTTATTCGGCGTCATTATGGGGTATTATTTAGGGAAAGCAAAGTTTTCTGAAGGAAAGGAAAAAACGAAGTGGACGCTGTACTCCGTATTTGCGCCGCTCATTTTACATGGAACATATGATTATATTTTAAAAACAATGGATCATTGGGTATTTATTATTATTCCATTTATGATTTATTTATGGTGGCTGGCGTTAAGAAAAGTAAAAAAGGCCAAACAGCCATCGATTGTCTAGGCTCAGCTTGTAAATCTTTTTTGAGAGATTTACGAGCTGAGTTTTTTCATTTCGGTAAATTTTGCGCATCTTGTATAAAAAAACAACCTTTACAAAAAATACTCCTATCATCTTATCAGTTACATACGATGTAGGAGGTTTTGTCATGTTATCATTTCGATGTTTTAAAAAGTATGCATGTCTCATATGCATATGTTCATTTATTGCAGCGTCCGTTGTGAGTCCAAAGGCCGCTCACGCGTTTTCAAATCAAGTCATTCAACACGGAGCAGTTGGAGATGACGTTATTGAGCTGCAGTCGAGACTTCAGTATTTAGGTTATTACAATGGGAAAATTGACGGTGTATTTGGATGGAGCACATACTGGGCACTGCGCAATTTTCAATATGAATTTGGCATTAAAAAGATTGACGGTTTAGCAGGCTGGCAAACAAAGATTAAATTAGCCAACGCAACAAAATATCACGAAAACTATGTGAAAAATCAAATTAGAAAAGGAAATAAGTTTACGCACTATGGCGGTCAGCCTCTTGATCAACAGTCTAAAGGAAGCGGTAGCAGTGGGAAAAGCAGCGGGAACAATGGTCAGCAAAAAGCACAAAGCGGATCTTCTCAAGCAAAAAAACCTGCCAGTCAGCCGCAGCGTAATACGTCTAAAGGAAATTCTGAACAGCAGAAAGAAAAAGCACAAAAGCCAACAGCGGTGAATGTACCAAGCGGCTTTTCACAAAATGATATTCAGCTCATGGCAAATGCCGTGCATGGTGAAGCACGGGGTGAACCATATAATGGCCAAGTAGCCGTAGCTGCCGTTATTTTGAACCGAGTTAACAGTCCGTCATTTCCAAATACAGTTGCTGGAGTTATTTTTGAACCGCGTGCATTTACTGCTGTAGCAGATGGACAAATCTGGCTTGAACCCAATCCAACATCTAAAAAAGCGGTTATGGATGCGATTAACGGATGGGATCCTACCGGGAATGCTATTTATTACTTTAATCCGGATACAGCAACAAGCGCATGGATTTGGTCACGTCCTCAAATTAAACAAATCGGGAAACACATTTTCTGTCGATAAAGAGAGGTGAAGGAAACATGATTCGAACAATTTTAATTGTATTATTAGCTATTGGTGTTGTAGGTGTAGGGTATTGGGGGTACAGCGAACATCAAGAAAAAGATGCTGTGCTGCTTCAAGCGGAGAATACGTATCAACGAGCATTTCATGATTTGTCATATCGGATAGATTTATTAAATGATAAAATCGGTGGTACGCTTGCCATGAGTTCGAGAGATCAGCTTTCGCCCGCGCTTGCAGAAGTATGGCGTTTAACTTCTGAAGCTCATAACGATGTAGGACAGCTGCCTTTATCGCTGTTACCGTTCAATAAAACAGAAGAGTTTCTTTCAGATGTTGGTGATTTTACGTACAAAGTGGCGGTAAGGGATTTAAGCAAATCCCCCTTAACAGATAAAGAGTATAAAACGTTAAATGCGCTTTATGATCAGTCAGGCGAAATTCAAAATGAAATGCGCCAAGTACAGCATCTGGTCATTGATAATAACTTGCGCTGGATGGATGTTGAGTTAGCCTTAGCGACAAAAGAAAAGCAAGGGGACAATACGATTATTGACGGATTAAAAACCGTTGAAAAAAGTATGGATTCTTTTGCCGAAACAGATTTAGGCGTTATGAATGCAACGAATGAGCAGGAAAAAAACGCTTTTCATCAATTAAAAGGTAGAGAAGTTAGTGAAGATGTGGCAAAACAAGTGGCGCGTTCGTTTTTGAATTTAAAAGGAAATGAACAAATTCATATTGTAAAGAGCGGAAAAGACGCTGATTATGAAGTGTACAGCTTAACCATTACAGATCCAAAGACTAAACAAGAGACGTATATGGATATTACACAAAAAGGTGGATATCCGCTTTGGGTGCTCGAAGATCGAGATATTAAAAAACAAAATATTAGTTTAAACGATGCTATGAACAAAGCGAATAAGTTTTTAAAAGATCATCGTTTTGAAAGCCTAGTAATGGCTGAAAGCGCTCAATACGATAACATGGGAGTCTTTACATTCGTAGAGCAAACGGAAAGTGGAGTTCGGATTTATCCGGATTCAGTTAAAATGAAAATGTCTTTAGAAGATGGATCTGTGATTGGTTTCTCAGCTAAAGACTTCTTATTAAAACATCGTACAAGAGATATTCCCAAACCTAAAATTTCGAAAGAACAGGCAAAAACCAAGCTGAACTCGAATGTAAAAGTGATGGAAGACCGTGTAGCAATTATTACGAATGATTTAAACGAAGAAGTGCTATGCTATGAGTTTTTAGGGACAATAAAAAATGATACGTATCGTATTTTCATCAATGCCGATACGGGTTTTGAAGAAAAAGTCGAAAAACTACAAAACTCAGAACCTTTATATAATGAAGTGTAAAGTTGATAAAAACCGGTGTCTATAGACCCCGGTTTTTTGTGTTTTTGATATTTTATTGAGTCTAAATAACTAATTTATATTTACAAAATAAACATATTTGACTATGTTTAAATAAAGGGAAAAAGTGTATATAGTGGAACTAAAGGAGAGAGAAGATGAT
>NZ_JBFULJ010000066.1:0-12864 GCF_056400385.1 Priestia sp. P5_B4 | reverse complement strand
AAATGTGGATGCAAGAACAAAGATCACAAGAAAAAATGTGGGTGTAAGAACAAAGATCACAAGAAAAAATGTGGATGCACAATAGAGATTACTCAAAAAGTCAAAATAAAATAATTTTTTTAGAATAAGAAATCTGTAAGAATAAAACTATTTAGTTTTGTTTGGTTGTATGACAAAATGCAAAATTTTTATTTTAGAGATATCAGCAGAGTAACAACAGGTTATGTTTATAATTTCTATTGATCTGATTTATGTTCCCGGCTTGATGAACATCCGTGTTCAATTTTTCCTGTGTAAACCAGTAATTCTACTGATAACGAAGATGTTAATGTTGGACAAGACTGAATTGTTGTGTGAAATATTGGCTCAATACAAATCTTCTCGCTTCATTACAATTAAATGCTAAAATAAATGCTAAAAAAATAAGCGAATCCTTTACTTACTACTAATATTTTATAATACGTTATATTCTATCAATTAATGTAATGGAATCTTCTGCTTTTTGGAAAATGACAGTTTCTTTCTAATATTTCTTGCTGGTGTTGAGCCAACTACCAGCTTTTACGATGATTTAGTACCTATACTAAACCAAAATAGTAATGAGAATGATGTAAATATAAGGCATACAAGTAAAATATGAAATATAGTCAAGGTCCATTTCTTGGTGATTGGATTTATCCTTTGAAGAGTGTCTATTTTTAAAGTAGGTGTTAGGTAGATTCGCCTAATAACTTTTATGGGGGATTAAATCAAAGGCAATTAATAAAATTACTTCTTACTCATTGTAATAATAAAAGGGAATTAAGAAAGAAGCCTATCCTCAAGTTACGACTGCTATCCCTCTACTAACTATACTCATCTTGTACATCTCAATAAAAACATATTTAGTAAGGGATAACAACTAGACATCTCTTCTTTATTAAATTCAAGTTATATAGACAATGATATTACAACCTGTTGTGTAATTTTAAACTACGAAAAGGCTATTGATTGAATATAGTTAATAAGTGTTATTTTTATTATAAAAGTAATATGTTTCATAATATTGAGAATTTGAACATGTCATACTAATCTTTCTCTTTTGCTAAGGCTCTTTCATATTTATTTCATTTTTATAAATTAATCTATAGTATTTTTCTCTTACTTGTGAACAAAGTCTTTAATAATTACATAAAAAACAAAGAGTACTATCCATCTTTTCTATCTAATTACATAAAAGAAGGTTTTATAATAGATACCATTTGATAATAAGAAAGAGCAGGTTGAGAAGGTTTCTTTTTACCTGAATTTCTGGTTTCCATGCCAGTTATACTCCTCCTTTAAAGTAATGGTATTAGTATGTCTAAATTTAGGGAATCGTTTAAGTTTTTTGCACCAGACTTCAAGCAGTGCATATGATTAAAGGAAGCAGTTTTACCAAAGGATAAACTCTGCCTAGATTTCCAACGAACTTATGAATAAACCTCTCAACTTAAATTATAACCATTAAATTAACAGGAATCTAAGTTTCTATTATTTATTATGGTCTCTTAATATCAGAATCTAATTAATAGTAAGTGAGAAAGAATTTTTAGATTTATCTAATATTGATCTACTGAAAAGGAGGGAAAATAGGTGGCGAAACAAAAGAATAATCAAAAAGACAATCAAAAGAACAACCAAAAAGTGAAGTCTCCTATTAGAAAGCAATTAGATGAAGTTGAAAAAATTTTAAAACAACATAACTCGGATACCCAGAAACAGTCGGATACAACACCAAACAATAAAGACATTGTTTTCGGAATTTCACTCAAAAGTAAAAAGGTATCTCGAAATTGGAACAAGGTACAGAAAAACCTATCGAATACCTTGAAATCAATATTTAGGAATACTGACCAACATTTCCGTGTCATAATTGCGGGGCACAATAAACCAAATATTAAGGAATTAAAGGATAAGCGAGTTAAGTGGTTACCAGTAAAATTCTCTTCACCTACAAGTCCAAAAGGATTCTCACGAGATAAAATGCGTAAGCGAAAAATAATAGGTGAGTACTTGCACAAAATAGGGTTCTCTGGGTATTTTATGGCCGTTGATGCGGATGACTGGATACATCACAGGTTTGTAGAGTATATAAGATCCCAGCCATTTTCTAATGCTTTCATATTAGAGAAAGGTTTAATAACAAATATTGGACGGAAAGAAATATGGGAAACAAGCGATTTCTATAAAAAATGTGGAACTAACGCGCTCTTTTATTTCTCTAAGAAAGATTTTCCTAATCCTAAGAAAAAGAAAGGCAATGCTTTTGGTATCTTAACGTTGAAGGCACACCCAAAATCCCCAGATCGTCTAAAAAAACTCAACAAAGACTATAAAATGATTACTCTGCCTTTTGTAATCTGGGTTCTTTCACATGGTGACAATAACAGTATGTTAAAGGGGAATAAAGATCCGGGAATTTCGGCTAAAGATTATGGTATAAAAGGTGAAAAATTAGAAGCTTGGTTCTATAAATATTTTCGAATTAATTGAAATAAAACTAATAGATTAGTTTTACTTAAACGTTATTTTATAAGTGATTTTAAGAAAGAATTGTTCTGACGCAGTAAGAGTAAGGAGGAATAAAAATGTTGAATCAAGTATCAGTATTAATCCCGTATAAACCAGACAGAGGTATAAGGGATAAATTATTTAGGTGGGTAATATCCTACTATAAAAATGTAATGCCGGAAGTTGAATTGTGTATTGGTAGAAGCAAAAGTGAACCTTTCAACCGATCACAAGCTATAAATAGAGCAGCTAAAAAAGCAACCAGACCTATATTCGTTATAGCTGATGCAGATGTTATATACAGTAGAGAAATTCTAATTAAAGCCATTCCACTGCTTAGTAAACACGCTTGGATTATTCCCTATGGTAAATGGTTAGACATCTCACAAGCAAGTACTACAAAATTATTGGGTAGTTCTCCTAAATGGCCTTTTTCAACAAAAGTCAAATCTACAGAGCGTTTTGGAAATAAAACTGTTAAACCTGTAAGTGGAGTGGTAGTGGTTAGCCGTAAAAACTTTAACAGTATTAAAGGATTTGACGAAAGGTTTAGAGGATGGGGAAGAGAAGATAACGCGTTTAGAGACGCAATGAATACTTTGTGTGGACCTTATAAAAGAATTAACAATAATTCTATATATCATCTATGGCATCCTAAAGTAGGACCTAAAGGCAATCCAAATATCCAAAATAATAATAATTTATACAAGAAATACGAAAAAGCAAATGGAAATGCAAAACAAATGAAAAAATTGATTAACGAACGTAAAAAGTAGGAAAAGTTCTTGTAGTTTAATGTTTAAATGAGAAAAATCATATTAAATGGGGGATTAAGTAAAGATGGCAGAAGATAAGAAACATCCAATGGGGAAATTAAAGGAGCAATTACGTAATATCTTAAAAGTAATTCCTTCTGGTTCTAAAATATATTACCTTGATTATCCCTTGCATACAAACGTTGGTGATTTATTAATCTATAAAGGAACCGAGAAATTTTTTGAGAATAACAACATAAAAGTTAAGGCAAGATATTCAGTATTTAACTTTCCAAAGAACTTATCAATCCCTAAAGATTGTATTATTGTTTTTCATGGTGGAGGTAATTTCGGAGATCTATGGGTGAGTCATCAACACTTTAGAGAATCCGTTATCTCAAAATATCCTAACCACCGTATCGTAATATTACCTCAAACTTTGTATTTCAAAGATAACAAAAACTATATAAAAGCAAAAAAACTATTTAGTAAACATCCAGATCTTCATATCTATGCTCGAGATAAACGGAGTTTAAATCAGTTAAAAGGATTTAGTGAAAATCTATACCTTTCACCGGATATGGCTCATGAACTTTGGCCTCTAACCCCTCTAACCTCTTCACAGAAAAAACCCCTATATTTATTACGTAGAGATAAAGAAGTTAATAAGAAAAATAGATTTAAAATAGGGAACAATCAAGATATTTTTGATTGGAACGATTTAGTAACTAAAAAAGATTCTAAAAGAGTCCAAGAAATAAAAAAAGAATATCAGAATAAGAAAGTTAATAATGCTGTCGCATGGTCTAAATTTAGTGATTATTTAATAAATAAAGCAGTATCATTATTTAGTACTCATAATAACGTGATTACAACACGGTTACATGGTCACATTCTGGCTTGTTTATTAAATAAGGAAAATACACTGTACGATAATTCTTATGGTAAGAATTATCAATACTATCGTACATGGACTCACAAGGTAAACAAAACGAAATTTATTAAGTGATAAGAATCATTGTAATTAAGTACGGCTGATCAGCTGTAACCTGCTTGTTGATAATGGGTAAAAGACCATAATTAATTTAAAGTGAAATAAATTTGGATAATTCACTGAGAATGGACAGGTTTTTATCATTCGCACTAAATATAACGTAGAATTTTTTATTATGTATTTTTAAATGTAAAATTCTTTTATAGTGGAAGGCTGTTATTAAAGAATTTATATTTTCCAATCCTAACTAATGAAAATGCATAGTGATAAATATATTAAACACATATCATTACCCATTTCTATAGTCATTTAGTCGAATCTTAGATAATCAATGAGTTTGTCTAAAAAGGAGAGAGTTTTCCAATGAAAAAACAAAATAAAATAGTTTTAGATTCTCCTAAAGTCAAAGATGGAAATAAACTCTATTGTCAATTTAATTGTTCAGGAAAAGTAAGTAAGTATTTTAAAGAAGATACCTTTTACATGAAAGTAAATGCCAACATTGAATCTGTACCGAAAAGTATTCTTGCCATTCCTGCTTTATCAAATATCTGTCCTGTTGCCTGGCTTACAGGAGCCGATATTTATGTCGAAGAAATTGATGGAGAATTTTTAAAAGCACTAAATGCGGTGAAAAAATCTTTTCAAGTGTTATACCCTAAACATTCTTTTAAGGGAGATATCAAGTATAAAAGAATTAAGAGAAACAAGCGATATGGAAAGAAAAAAAGTGGGCTTTTCTTTAGTGGAGGAGTAGATTCTGTAACAGCGTATATAAGAAAACAAAATCAAAAGCCATATTTATTGACTGTGAGAGGAGCAGATATACCACTATCAGAAAAAGAAGGGTGGGTAAAAGTAAGGGATAATAATAAACGATTTGCTAAAGAAAACGGGCTTTATCCTTTATTCATCCAATCAAACTTTCGGTCTTTTTTAAATGAAAGCAACCTTAATAAAGACTACTCTAAAAATGGTCTCAAAGGTTGGTGGGGAGGAATTCAGCATGGTTTAGGTACAGTTGGCTTATCCGCCCCTTTAGCTTTTATTAAAGGAATGAATAGAATTTATTTTGCATCTTCACCAGGTATAATATCGGTTGACAATTATTTAAACTTTACCCCAGAGCCGGAAGGTTCTCATCCATCAATTGAGAATAATCTTAGATGGGGGGCTACGAAGGTGGCCTTGGAAAGTATGGATCTAAGTAGGCTTGATAAGATAGGAGTTATCGCAAGGCATATTAAGAAAAAAAATCCTAATTTACAATTAAGGGTATGCTGGGAATCAAAAAAAGGAAGCAATTGTGGGAAGTGTGAAAAATGCACTCGAACAATGGCTAGTTTACTTTCGGAAGGAGTAAATCCAAGTAATCATGGTTTTAGAATGAATAAGAATTTATTAAGGTCAATGAAAAAAAATAAAAAGTTATTTACTAGATTAAATGAAAACAAAGAATCGCAGTGGACAATGATTCAAAAAAAATTAAGTAAAAACTTACCGGATAAGGGTTCTGAATACTATAATTTTTGTCAGTGGATTTTGAAAACCAACTTCCAGAACAAATCATAATAAGTTTATAACTTTTCTTCATTTCTTTCATTAGTTGTACTTAAGGTGATAGAAGTAAATCTTAATAAATCCAACTAAATGGTATGAAATAAAATTTTTAAGATGCACAATTCAAATAAAACAAGAATAAGAAAATTATTTTTTCATTAAGGTAATGGTATTCATAATGTATAAGGAGAGATCTTGTTAAATGAGCATTCAAAATAAAGTAGTTCTAGAATCTCCTCAAGTCAAAAATGGAAATAAACTTTATTGTCGTTTTAGTTGTTCAGGAAAAGTTGGCAGGTATTTTAAAGAAACAACTTTTTATATGGAATCAAATGAAAATATAGATTCAGTACCTAAAAGTATTCTACTCATTCCTGCTTTATCAAACATATGCCCCGTTGCTTGGATTGCAGGAGCTGATATTTATGTAGAAGAAATTGATCAACAGTTTTTGGAAGCGTTGAATGTATTAAAAAATTCTTTCCAAAAGTTATATCCCAAACATTCTTTTAAGGGAGATATAAAATATAAGAAAATCAAGAAAAATAAGGGGTATGGAAAGAAAAAAAGTGGGCTCTTTTTTAGTGGAGGAGTAGATTCCATAGCATCGTATATAAGAAAAAGTCAAGAGAATCCTTATCTACTGACGGTTAAAGGAGCAGATATACCCTTATCAGAAAAGGAAGGGTGGAATAAGGTAAAGAAGCATACTAAAGAATTTGCCAAAGAGCATAGACTTACACCTTTCTTTATTCAAACAAACCTCAGGTCTTTTCTAAATGAGAGCAACCTTAATAAGGACTATGCTAAGCAGGGTCTTAGAGGATGGTGGGGAGGAGTTCAACATGGTTTGGGTCTAGTGGGTTTATCTGCTCCGTTAACCTTTATTAAGGGGGTGGATAAGATTCATTTTGCTTCCACGCCTCTCTTGTCAAATAACAACAATTTGTATTCCACGTCATGGGGATCGCATCCATTAATTGAGAATAATATTAAATGGGGTGAAACAAAGGTTATTTTAGACGGTACGAAGCTAAATAGGTTTGATAAGATAAAAATTATCGCAGATTATATAAAGAAGAAAGGTTCCAAACTGCAGCTAAGGGTATGCTGGGAATCAAAAAAAGGACAAAATTGTGGGAAGTGTGAGAAGTGTGCTCGTACAATGGCGAATCTTCTTGCAGAAGGGGTAAATCCAAGCAATCATGGTTTTCGGATGAATGCAAAATTATTACAGTACATGAAGAAAAATAAAAAGTCATTTATGAAATTAAATAAAGTCCAGTGGAAAATACTTCAGAAAAAGTTAAGTGCTAAAATGCCAGATTCAAATTCTGAATACTATAATTTTTGTCAATGGATTGTAAAAGTTAATTTTCAGCGTAGAAGGAAAGACTTTTTTAGTTAATGTGGTTAGTATACCTTTGAAAACAACTGCTAATTATCACCTCTATCTATTGACCCTCCAATACACTGTTTCCTCCTTTTAAAAACATTCACTGTGTGCTTTAAAATAACCGCTTATCCTCTCTTCTTAATCAGAACTACTCCTATATAAGTATGGACATATCTATTTCAATAAAATCCCGAAGCTAATAAAAATTAATCCTCTCTATCTAAATGAATAATGTTCTGATTTCAATAAATCTATTGTTTCTCTACTGAACTTTTTATTTTCCTAAACGCTAGTCAAAAATAAATCTGTTTCTGAAAGGTTATTTAAATATATCTCTTGTGGTCTTCCTGTAAAGAAATATACGGGCGTCTTAATATTCATTTCAAAATTTTGTCTATAAATATTATACGAATCAAGTTTGTAGACATCTATGGAAATTTAGTTTCACCCTACAAGGCGGCAACTATAAGGTAGCAACGAATGGGATTGAAACATACCTTATAATATTGAAAAAATATAATTAAAGGAGTAATGTACATGATTTCTGACGACCAACTCTTGAGCGTTGATCAAGTTTTAAAAAAGTTAAAACAAGCAATTGATAAAAAGAAACCATTCTCTTTAGTACGAGTGGGGGATGGAGAAAATATTATATTAGCTCAAAATTCTGTTATGACGATGGATGAAGTAATGAAAGAGAAATGGGCACGAAATGCAAACAAAGATCGAGACAATAAAGGAGTTACTCTTCCGAATATAAATTTACGAGATCAAATGGTAGACGCCATTAAAAAAGCCAGTATAGTTGGTATTCCTTTTTATAAAAATGATCCAATTCTTACAGAGGACAGATTAAAGCGTCCATTAACTGATCGAGTATTTAAACACTTTGGGATTACTCCTAAACTTTGTTGCCATACTTTTGTAAATCGAGTTTTTGCTCAAAGAAGTGATTTTTGGAAAGCGTTACAAGGTAAAAGAATTTTGATTATCACTAAGGATAAGTGGTCAGATAAAGTGACCCAGACTTTAAGAAAAAAACCTTATAATTTAAATGTCACTATGAGGACCACTTTTCACCATCATGATCAAATGGCAGACACGCTAAAGTTTATTGAAGAAAATAAAGATAATTATGATATCGCTCTTATCTCATGTGGTGTAAACGCTCTAATTATTGCTCAGAAAGTTGCTGAGACAGGAAACATTGGAATTGATTTTGGGAAATCATTGATGTATATAGTACAAAAAAAGGCCGGGTTAAACCACTTTTCACGTGGAGCGAATAAAGGTTTAATTCCATAGAAATTTTTAAAATATAACAGTTTTATATAAAATTTTTGCTAACTAGGGAGGAGAAATTTAGTGAAGGTGAGAAAGGCARTCATTCCAGCAGCAGGTCTAGGAACTAGGCTATTGCCATCGACAAAGGCAATGCCCAAAGAAATGTTACCTATTATTGATAAACCCACGATACAGTATATTATTGAAGAGGCAGTAGAATCTGGCATTAAAGATATTATTATTGTGACTGGAAAAGGCAAGAAAGCTATTGAAGATCATTTTGATACTTCAATGTTGTTAGAAGAAACTTTAAAGAATAAAGGGAAATTAACAATCTTAAATGAAATGCAAAATATTTCTCAATTAGCGAATATTCACTATATCCGTCAAGGAGTTCCAAAGGGGTTAGGACACGCGATTTGGTGTGCCAGAAACTTTATCGGTGATGAACCTTTTGCAGTTTTACTAGGAGATACTCTTATTAAAGAGAAAAAGCCCTGTTTAAAAGAAATGATTAGATTATTTGAAGAATGTAATTCTTCAATTATAGGTGTTAAACGTGTTAATGAGTCTGACGTAAGTAAATACGGAATTGTAGATGTTAAGCAGGGAAATGGACCACTTTTTAACATTCAGAACTTAGTAGAGAAACCTAAAATAGAAGATGCACCATCTGATTTAGCTATATTTGGAAGGTACATTTTGACTCCTAAAATATTTGATTTATTAGCAAAACAAGAACGTGGGGTTGGCGATGAAATTCAATTAACGGATGCTCTTCAAACTATGCTTAAGTATGAAAATGTATATGCACAAATTTTTGAAGGGAAAAGTTACGATATAGGTGAAAAATTAGGATATCTTAAAACCATTATTGAATTTGCAATCGAACGTGAAGACCTACAAGAAGATTTAGTTCAATTTATGAAGAGCATCGTATCAAAAAAAACCTAAAATTAACTATTTATTTATTCATCAAATTTCATAGGAAATCGCAGGTGAATAACACAAAGATGCCATTAGTGGGAGAAGATGAATAAAAAGAATTTAATTGTTATAGAGATGCCTAGAAATGGGACCAACTTGACAACTTCCCTTATTGATATTTTGTTGGATAGTATTTGTTTAGGTAAATCATGTTAGCCAGATAATATGATTTAGATATTTAATTTTTCTTATTTGGATGCCTTGAGGCATCTTTTTTAGCTTCTAGATAGTAATGGAATAAGCAGAATTTTTATCTACTGTAATCACGAGAAGTATAGAAATATATGAAAAGGCCAAGGTTTTCTTAAAGAAGGACTTGGCTGCTTGTTTAGTTCTTATTTTACTTAGATAAAAATCAATGATATTTCCTTCAAAGTCAACGGAACGATATGGATAAATCCATTTATTCATTACATATTGCAGAACCCTAGAAATAAGACTTTTGTGTTAATCAAAGTCTTATATTGTCTACGTAACTAATGAAGACGACTACAAATTGTATACACCCTGTGAGGAGGATTTTATCTAATTTGTATTGAAACTATATACAAATTATAAATGGGGTGATAAAAATGGGAAGATTAGATAAATATGCACGTCAATTTAAGAGAAAGGAGCCGACTAAAGTATTACCGATTCGAATGCCTGAAAGCATCTACAATCAGTTTCGAGAACGTTGTGAAGACCTTGGTTTGTCCATGTCTGAGGCGGGTTATCTTCTAATTAAAGAGGAAATAGAGAGTGATGTATACACTTCGTATACAAATGAAGTCGCTGTAACTACAAATTCATTACAAACTCCTATACAAAAAGAAGATGATCCAACTACAAAAGTGGTTGGCCGAAAAACTTCTCTACCCTCCACCCGGTGGACTTCAGCGTCTTATGAGATAGAAAATGAATTGCCTTGCCCTCTATGTAAACAATGGTATAGTAAAGCTAATTTTTCTCGCCATGTAAAAAATCATAATTTTACTACTAGAGAAATTCTAGAATCTCATCAAGAGATTATTAATCAAATGATCGAACATAGGAAAGATAATTAAAAATTATTTACTTAGTAGAAGTGAATGATTTTTATACTACTTATTTTTAATTATGTAAAAGATAAAACTAACTTCTAAATAAGTTAGTTTTATCTTTTACTTTTAGTGCAGACAAATAATTGGTTTTTCTACACTATATATATTAATTGAAACTTTTTTTAATGAAATACTTTAATATTCACCTATAAAATATAATATAAATTATATTTTTATTAACGAAAATAAATATCTATAAAAAGTGTGTTGAATAAAGACTTAATATAAAATAAGTAGTTTGTAATAGATGTCTTGTTAATAAACTAATTTGAAATAACATAATGGTTGAATTACTCCATTTCAAGAAGCCAGTTTTTTTATGATATTGTAAAAATGTAAAAGGTTTCGTCTTTTTTAGAGGAAACCTTTTCATATAAGTGAATTCAATTTATTTGTTCTTTCCACTCTTCTTTTGTTGAGTAGAAAGACCGTATTTAAAAATAAAGCTTAACCCGTATGATAAGGAATCTGTCAATTGGGGTTCCTAAACGGGGAGATACTCGTGAGCGTCCTCTTCTATCCGACTTAACTCAAAATGTATAAGATATATATATTAAGAGTAGGAAAAACTATTCATATCAACTATATTCCTAAAAAGTAGGTTTATAAGAATTCAAATATTATCGGACAAGCATCCACACGCTTCATTTATTAATGAATAGACTATATTGGTAGGTTAAGKAGGAAGGTGATTACAATAAAAGAATATTATCGTTACTACAACAAAAAATTAAATAACCAACATAAAAAGCAGAAAAGAGCAAACATCTTTATTCAAATTAATATTTATAACCATGCTGAAAGTGGAGGACAAATTAGTGGTAAAGGTGGACAAAATGCTAATCAGGGGGGACAGATTGCTAAAAAAGGTGGGCAGAATGCTAATCAAGGTGGTGTAATTATTAGAAAGTATGGAAAGAAAACTAAAGTAAGAAAAAATACTTTTAGAAAGAAAGCTAAAGGGAAATAATACTGATTCTTTTAGTTTTATTCCCAGAACAATGTACAAAACTTCTCTAAAATTAATAATGTGCAAAATAGAAAACTACTAGATTGATAAACTTCACCTCCAATTATTAGTTTTTGTCTAACAATTGGTATGTAGTTCAAAAGAAAGGAGTTTTTATATTTTTGAACTGTATACCGTATACAAAGATAGTTAAGTAGGATAGTCAGGGATATCACTATCCCTGACTACCCTAAGAACCGTGCGAGTCCCTCTCAAGATACATCGGCTCAAGCCTTCTATTGCAAGTCCAGTTGCTGTCTTATCCTCATAACACACCATATCGGTAAGTAAACGTCGATGCTCCAAATAAAGATATACATAACAGTACGTTTCTTTCGTAAAAAATATGGTTAAAAACTAATTAAAGATAAATTAATTCATAAAGATTAGTCAACTTTCATCTTATTATAAGAGTTTGGTGTATCTAAAATAAAATACATAGTAGATTTGGATACCAAGTACTTAATCCTAAAGGTTAAAGGGGAAAGTCTGATGAAGGCCTAGCTCTTCTATGTCCAAGTTATTATTTCAAATCTAATATTAAAAGAAGCACCAATTAAAATTGGTGCTTCTCTAATTTGAACATCATTAATTATATAAAACGTATAATGTTTATCCCTCTGACCTCTGCAGCAACGGATGTAACATTAGATGCAACAGTAGTGTGGATAGAAATAGTATATGTTGAATTTCCACTTGAAGGTGGTATATCTACATAGGTGTTTGCACTTAGAAAACGTTGGTCACCTGCAGAATTCCCATTCCTTGAGAGTGTTAATTGATTAATTAGTGTCCCATCTCTCCTGAGATTTATATTATAAGAAATGCCCCAGTTACTTGAAGTAACAAATAGTATTTGTGTGTTGTTATCAATCTTAAGTTCGTTTCCTGCAGTAACAGCAAGGGTAATCGTGCTTATCGTTGTTTCAACTCCCACAGTGATAGGAGTTGAAGTAGAGGATTGATTAAAGAATAAAGCTGATTCGGCAGGTTGAGAAGCGCCCGTTGGCCCAGTGGCACCAGTGACTCCGGTAGCCCCAGTAGCGCCAGTGGCTCCAGTAGYGCCAGTGACTCCAGTGACTCCGGTAGCCCCAGTAGYGCCAGTGACTCCGGTAGCGCCAGTAGCGCCAGTGRCTCCAGTAGTGCCAGTGACTCCAGTGACTCCGGTAGCCCCAGTAGYGCCAGTGACTCCGGTAGCCCCAGTAGCGCCAGTGGCTCCAGTAGTGCCAGTGACTCCAGTGACTCCGGTAGCCCCAGTAGCGCCA